>NZ_JANPJP010000338.1:0-17981 GCF_031425575.1 Phenylobacterium sp. | reverse complement strand
ATCGGCCGCGCCGATCGCGCGGCTTTCGCGAGGGTTCCCCGCCCGGCGAAGGCTGCGATGGCGCCGATGGCCAGACCGCCAAGGGCGATGGCCAGGACCGGGTGGGCCTTCACGTGGTCGCGGAAAGTCGGCTTGGCCTTGAGCTCGACCCCGGCCAGGGGATCGCCGGTGACGGCGTCATTGGCGGCGCCACCGAGGGGGGCGGATCCGGCCTCCAGGTCTTCGCTGAGGACGGGGGCGAGGCTGACGCGGTCGTTGGTGTAGGAGGCGGGCATGGGGCGGCCTTTCGAGTTCAAGGGCTTCGACCCGTCCAAACTCCCCAGGCGTCCGGCTGTTCCGTTAAAATGGGGACCGTGGCCGTCGACCTGTCGGCGCTTGGCCCCCTATGACCTCCGATCGAAATTAATCTTGATGCGGCTTTCGGACGCGGTCTCGCGCACCGGCCGCGAGGGCCTTCAGGTCCATAGATCTTGGTGGGTGGCGAAGGGCGCGATCAGCCACGTGATCCGAGACGGCCGCAACCTCAGACTCAAGCTATTGAACGGACTCGAGGTTCCGGTCGCACGCCGCGCTGTCATACGCCTCAAGGACCTCGACCTGGACGCCGGCTGACGAACGCCCGCCGTATGGCCAAGCCTGTCCAATCACAAAAGATTCACCCCGCCTGCGACTGTCCGGCCGGAGGCCGCGCTTGCTGGGGATTCCGAAATCGAGTTAACGATTCGGTCAGAGGCCTTTCACCATTAACCGGTCTTAAATTAACTCGCTGGCAAGGTAGCCGTGAGGGACGACGTGGATTCCGAAGAATCCAATTTTAAGCGCGGGCGGTTCAGGAGAATTTTATGCGCGTACTGTTGATCGAGGACGACAGCGCTACTGCGCAGAGCATCGAGTTGATGCTCAAGTCGGAAGGCTTCAATGTCTATACGACGGACCTTGGAGAAGAGGGTGTGGATCTGGGCAAGATCTACGATTACGACCTCATCCTGCTAGACCTGAACCTTCCCGACATGAGCGGCATGGACGTGCTCCGCACGCTGCGGGTCGGTAAGATCAACACCCCGATCATGATACTGTCGGGCTCCGCCGAGATCGACACCAAGGTCAAGACCTTCGGGGCCGGCGGCGACGACTACATGACCAAGCCCTTCCACAAGGACGAGCTGGTCGCCCGCATCCACGCCGTGGTCCGCCGCTCCAAGGGCCACGCGCAATCGGTCATCAAGACCGGCGACATCACCGTGAACCTCGACGCCAAGACCGTCGAAGTGAATTCCAGCCGCGTCCACCTGACCGGCAAGGAATACCAGATGCTGGAGCTGCTCTCGCTCCGCAAGGGCACCACCCTGACCAAGGAAATGTTCCTCAACCATCTCTACGGCGGCATGGACGAGCCCGAGCTGAAGATCATCGACGTGTTCATCTGCAAGCTGCGCAAGAAGCTGGCCGCGGCCGCCGACGGTAAGCACCACATCGAAACCGTCTGGGGTCGTGGCTACGTGCTGCGTGACCCGCAAGAGACCGCCGTCGCGGCCTAGACCGCAAGCAATCCACGTCCAGGAATTCAGCAGAGCGCCCGCCCTCACCGGCGGGCGTTTCTGTTTGCGCCTCACGCGTGCCGGGATTTGCCTCCCAGGGGGGCAAGCCGCTAACGTCCGCCGCCTGTCGCTGGGGGAGCGTTCATGTTGAGAAAAGATGTCCTGGTGGCCGTCGTCCTGGCGGTCGCCCTGATCGCGGCGGCGGTGGCGGACATGACGCCCAGGCCGCTTGGCGTGGATGCGCCGGCCAACGTCTTCTCCGCCGGCCGCGCCATGGTCGACAACCGGGTGATCGCCAAGGCCCCCCACCCCACCGGCTCGCCCGCCAACTACGCGGTGCGCAATTACCTGGTCAGCCGCATGACGCAGCTGGGGCTGTCGCCGCAGATCCAGCGCATCGACGCCTACCAGGAGCGGCCGGGCAAGGAGCCCCTGGTGATCGGCGGCGTGGTGGAGAACGTCATCGGCGTCCTGCCGGGCAAGGACCGCAGCGCGCCGGCCCTGGCCCTGATGGCCCACTATGACAGCGTTCCAGGCTCCCCCGGGGCCGCCGACGACGCCGCCGGCGTGGCGGCCGGCCTGGAAATCATGCGCATCCTGAAGGCCCAGGGCACGCCGGCCCGCGACGTCGTCCTGCTGCTCACCGACGGCGAGGAGGCGGGCCTGGTCGGCGCGACGGGGTTCTTCCAGAGCCATCCCCTGGCCCGCCGCATCGGCTTCGTCATCAACATGGAGGCCCGGGGCGGCGGTGGTCCGGCCAACATGTTCGAGACGGCGGCTGCCAACGGCGCGGTAGTGGACATGTTCCGCAAGGTGGCGCCGTCGCCGGTCTCCAGTTCGCTGACCGTCTATCTTTACAAGCAGCTCCCCAACGACACCGACTTCACGGTGCCGCGAAAGGCCGGGATCGCCGGGTTGAACTACGCCTTCATCGCCCGGCAGTTCGACTATCACTCGCCGGTCTCGACGCCGGAAAACCTCAGCCAGGGCAGCCTGCAGCACCTGGGCGACGAAGCGCTGGCCACGGCCCGCGAAGCCGCCTTCGCGCCGGCTCTGCCCGGCAAGGCGCCTGACAAGGTCTATTCCAACACCCTTGGCTCCTATCTGTTGGCCTACCCGCCCCTGGCGGGCTGGGCCGTACTGATCACGACGCTCGCCCTCATGGCGCTAGGCGTCTGGCGCGCGCGGCGGGCGGACGCCTTCGTCTGGGCCGACGTCGCCAAGGGCGCCGGGGCGGCGCTCTACCTGCTGCTGACCTCGGCCACCCTCTTCATGCTGGCCCGCCGGGTGACCGGAGCCGGCTTCGGCTTTTACGACCAGGCCAAGCTGCTGGCCAATGTCCACCTGTGGGAGTTGGCCCTGTTGGTGGTGGGGATCGGCGCCCTGCTCTACACCGCCGCGGCGGTGGGCCGGGGACGCATGCGCCTGGCGGCCGCCGGCCTAGCTCTTCTGGCCGGCTTCCTGTGCACGGCCGTGTCCGGCTGGAACCTCATCGGCTTGGGGATCGGTGGCGCAGGGGCCGTCGTCGCCCTGCTGGCCTTCGGACGGCCTGCGGGCGTCGCCGGAACCTGGACTGGGGTGCTCGGCCTGGCCTTCCTCGCCGCCCTCGCGCTGCAGATCATGGCCCCTACCGCCGCCTTCCTGATCGCCTGGCCGCTGGCCTTCGGCGCCCTGGCCGGCGCCGTCAGCGGCATGGGGACCTGGCGGTCCATCGCCGCGCCGATCCTCGTCGCCGTCCTGGCGGCGGTGGGCCTGCAGTGGGTGCTGAGCTACGCGCACGGGGTCTTCATCGGCATCGACATGGTGGAGGTCCAGGCGCTGTTCGTCTGGCTGAGCGCCCTGCTGCTCTGGCCGCTGATCCAGGCCGAGCCGGAGGAGACCCGCCCGCGCACCGTGGCTCTGATCGTCCTGGCGATCGGCTTCGCGGTGGTCGGCCTTGTCCGGGCCGTCCCCCCGTGGAGCGCGCGCCATCCGCAGCCGGCCATCGTTGTCTATGTCGTCCAGGGGGCCACGGGCCAAGCCAAGCGCTTCAGCCTGGCGCCCAACCCACCGGACTGGGCGCGCACCGTCCTCAAGGCCGACGGCGGCCATATCGTGAAGGATGTCGCGCCGGGCGGTTGGCGCGGTTCGCCCGGGGACGTCCTGTCGGCCTGGGCCAAGCCGGTGACCCCCATGCCCCCCGCTGTGATGCTCAACCGCGTCATCGACGGTTCCCTGAAGGTGAAGATCGTGCCGCCGGCGGGCGCTCGGACCGTGACCCTCGACATCCGGCCGACCGGCAAGCTGACTAACGCCACGATCAACGGCCGCCCGGTCAAGCTACTCACCGAGCCTGGCCAGTGGAACCGGATCTATTGGCAGGGCGCGGCCGAGGGCGTGGCGGTGGGCTTCCGCGCCAAGGGCCCCGGGGTCATAGACACCCGCTACACCGCCACCACCGAGGCCTGGCCGGCTGACGCCAAGCCCCTGCCCAAGATGCCGCCGAAGGTGTCGGGGAACTCGATCTCGGGTTCCACCATCGTCACGGGCGAGCAGCGGTTCACCTGGTAAGGCGGAGAGGCTAAAGGAAGCCGATGAGCGACATCACCATCTATCACAACCCCGCCTGCGGCACCTCGCGCAACACCCTGGCGCTGCTCCGCGAAAAGGGCCTGGACCCGACCGTCGTGGAATATGTGAAGGTCGGCTGGACCCGGGATCAGCTCCACGACCTGACCAAGGCCATGGGGGTTGGCGCCCACGACATCCTGCGGGTCAATGGCACCCGGGCCGATGAGTTGGGGCTGAGCGATCGCGCCGCCTCGGACGAAGCTCTGTTCGCCGCCATGATCCTGGAGCCGATCCTGGTGAATCGGCCTATTGTCGTAACATCGAAGGGGGCCGCCCTATGCCGTCCGGCGGAACTCGTGCTTAGTCTTCTGTAGAGGAGGCGTGGTTAAGCAACCCGGGTGACGAGATGTCGCCGCATTCCCGGTGGATGAACGCCCTCCGTGACAAATGGACCAGTCCACGGTGGTGTCACATACGGTTAACCAAGGGGGGTCACGATGGCCCGGCCTGCGTTTTGCTGGCCTACCTGCCAGATGCGCCATTTTGAACTTGCCAAGGTCAAGCTTGGCTAGAGCGATATTAGTAACGGGGGCACGATGCACGAGTTCGATCCGAGACGGCCGACCCTGCGTCTTGCGCCCCGCCTGCTGGTCGGTGTGGCCGGTTTCGCCGCCCTGGCTCTGGGCTGGAAGCTGACCGCCGCCGAGGCCACCGCGCCGACGCCCCCCCCGCTTGACCCCGCCGCCATCTCCGCGCTGCAGCACGCCGCCTTCACCCAGGCCGAAGCGCAGCCCGGATTCACTCGACCCGAGAACGTCGCCGTCAGGATTCAGCCCGGTGAGACCTTTGAGGCCGCCGTCTTGCGGGCGGGCGTCGCCCCCGACGACGCCCGCCAAGCTGTCCAGACCCTGGGCGAGGCCATGGACACCGTCCACATCAAGGCAGGGCTCGCCTTTGACGCCGCCATCGCCAAGCCGCGTGGCGAGCGTGGGCCGGCGCGCCTGATCGGCCTGTCCCTGCGCACCGGCCCCGCCACGGCGGTCACCGTCTCACGTACCTTCGACGGCGCCCTGCGCCTGCGGGAGATGGAAGAGAAAATCCGCGACGAGACCACCGTCGCCCAGGGCGCCATCACCGGATCCCTGTACGAGAGCGCCTCGCGCCTTGGGGCCACCTCATCCATCACCGCCCAGATGGTGAAGCTGTTCTCGCACAAGGTGGACTTCGACCGCGACATCAAGCCGGGCGACAAGTTCGAACTTGTCTTCGACCGCAAGGTCACCGAGAGCGGTCGCACCGTCGAGACCGGCGACCTAGAATATGCCGAGATCAAGGGCATCCGCTTCTACCGCTTTGAGATGCCCGACGGCGAGGTCGAGTACCTCGATGACGCGGGCAAGAACATCAAGGGCTTCCTGCTGCGCACCCCGGTGGACGGCGCACGGATGACCTCGACTTTCGGCATGCGCCGTCACCCGATCCTGGGGTTCAACCGCATGCACCAGGGCATCGATTTCGGCGCGGGCTCAGGCACCCCCGTGCTGGCCGCCGGCGACGGCGTGGTGGTGGAGGCCCGTCGCTGGGGCGGCTACGGCAACTGGCTGCGCATCCGCCACGCGGGCGGCTGGGAAACCGGTTACGCCCACCTGTCGCGCTACGCCAAGGGCCTGAAGCCCGGCCAGCGGGTACGCCAAGGTCAATTGGTGGCCTATGTGGGCTCCACCGGCGCCTCGACCGGTCCCCACCTGCACTACGAGACCTGGATGAAGGGCCGACGCGTCAGCCCGATCGGCGCCAAGGTGCCCACCGGCACTGTCCTGGCCGGCGCTCAACTGGCCGCCTTCCGCGCCAAGAAGGCCCATATCGACCAGCTTGTCAGCCGCCGGGAGGCGGAGGCCTCGGAGGGCGACACCCGGAAGCTCGCCTCGGCGGATCCGATCAGAGTCGCCGGTCTGCGGCGCTAGAGCCGCCGCCAGGGGAACAGGGACCGCAGCCGCGCGTCGCGCAGCCAGAGTCCGCCCCAGGCCATCACGGCCAGGTAGACGCCGAACAGGATGTGGCTGACCAGCGGGCTCCCGACCCGCAGGTGGGTTTCGACCGCCCCGCCCATATAGGCCGTCACCAGGATCGCCCCCAGCACTGCGGTGCGGGGATAGAGGTACAGCGCCACGCAAATCAGCTGGATCTTCCCCAGCAGCCGCGCCTGGTCGGTGGGTAGGCCCAGCTGCCGCGAAGTCTCGGCCACCACGGGCAGGTCCAGCAGCTTCATCGTCAGGTCCATCAGCATGAACGCGACAAACAGGCCGCTGAGCAAGCGACCGGTCCAAAGCATGGCTTTCGGAGTGTCTATGGTGGTCATGGAAGGCCCTTCCTCTTCCGGCATCCCCCGACGGTCGCCGGGCGTTTCAAGGCGCTTCCTCAGGACGAACGAAGTCGTGGGCAGCCGACAATACCATCATGACTTCCGCGCAACGGCCTCGCCCGGGCGTCGCTGCGCCGCTTTTCCGACGCGCCCCGGCGCTCTAAGGTCTGGCTTAAGTCTCTGTCGGAGCAACGATTCCATGGCCCCCGCCGCCAACCCCTCCAAGGTGCGCGCCCGCTACGCCGCCAAGCGTGACGCGATCATGGCGGCCGCCACGGAGGTCTTCAAAGACCGTGGGGTTTCGGGTTTCACCCTGGCCGCGGTGGCCAAGATGATGGACCTGCACCCCGTCAGCCTGACCTACTACTTCAAGCGCAAGGAAGACCTGGCCGCCGCTGTCCTGCACGACACCATCCGGCGCTGGGACGCGATGCTGGACGAGGCGTTCCAGGAGATCGAGCCCGCCGCCCGACTGCGTCGGTTCTTGGCCGCCTATTTCGAGGTGCGCCGTCTGATCCAGCTGGGCGAACAGCCGCCGCTGGCGCCCTTCAGCGAGATCCATCTGATCGAGGGCGACCAGCACCAGCCGCTCATGGACGCCTTCCGAGAGCTCTTCGTTCGGATCGGCCACTTCGGCAAGACCGACGCCCTGCCCTGGATGACCCGCGCCCGGCGCGCGGCCCTGGCCCGCCTGATCGTCGACCAGCTGGGCTGGGCCGACGCCTGGCTGGCCCTGTATGAGCCCGGCGACTACGCCCGCGTGGCAGACCGGATCGCCGACACCTTGCTGAGGGGCCTAGCGAGCGAAGGTCAGGTCTGGCCGGACCTGCCGCTGCTGGCGCTGGGCTCCCCCGTCGCTCAGAACGACGAGGTGACCCGGGAACGGTTTCTGATCGCCGCCACCAACCTGATCAACCGGGAGGGCTATCGCGGCGCCTCGGTGGACAAGATCTCGGCCCAACTCAAGGTCACCAAGGGCTCGTTCTATCATCACAACACCGACAAGGATGAGCTGGCCGCCGCCTGCTTCCAGCGCACCTTCGACCTGATCGACGAGGCCCGGAACCGTGCTGGCGAACAGCGCGACGGCTGGCGGCGCATCTGGCTGGCGGTCTGCTCCCTGATCCATCACCAGGCCTCGGGTGAGGCGGGCCGCATGTTGCGCCACCATGCCATGGCGGCCGTCCCCCGCCCCATGCGCCGCAGGCTGCGTCTGCGCTTCCAGCAGATCGCCCACGCCTTCGCTGGCCTGATCAGCGACGGTGTGGCCGACGGCTCGATCCGTCCGGTGGACGCCCTGCTGACCGCCCAGATGCTGATGGTGGCCTTCAACAGCGCCAATTCCATGGACCCCGTCCGCCACCCAGGCTCCACGCTCCGGGTGATGGAGGACTATGCACGGCCGGTGCTGATGGGCGTCTTCACCGAATAGCCGCCGACGTTGCCATCTTACCATACCCTGGCGCAGAATAACGTCAGGGGCCGGTAGAGCCCTCGCTCAGGAGGAAGCTCAATGGCCGACGACATGGCGCCCGCGCCGCTCACACGCACCTCAGTGGTCAAGACCAGCAACGGACCGGTCCGCGGCTGTGTCGAGGACAGCCTGCAGGTCTTCAAGGGCCTGCGCTATGGCGCCCCGCCCACGGGAGAGCACCGCTTCAAGCCGCCACGGCGGCCCGCCTCCTGGACCGAGGTCGCCGAGGCGGTCAGCTACGGCGCGCCGGCCATCCAGTCGGGCATGGCGCCCGGCGAGCGGGGCTCCTCCGCCGGCGATCCGCCCGCGCCCGACGAGCCCGGCTCCTCCGAGGACTGCCTGTTCATCAATGTCTGGACCCCTGGCCTGGACAGCGCCAAGCGGCCGGTCATGGTCTGGCTGCACGGCGGCGGCTTCGCCAACGGCTCGGGCGGCGCGGCCATGTACGACGGCGGCGCCCTGGCCAGGAAGGGCGACGTGGTGACCGTCACCGTCAACCACCGCCTCAACGTCTTCGGTTACCTGCACCTGGGGGACGTCTTCGGTGCCGAATATGCCCAGTCGGGCGTCGCCGGCATGCTGGACATCGTCCAGGTGCTGGAATGGGTGCGCGACAATATCGAGACCTTCGGCGGCGACGCCTCAAACGTCACCATCTTCGGTGAGAGCGGTGGCGGCTGGAAGGTCTCGCTGCTGATGGCCATGCCGGGCGCCGCAGGGCTGTTCCACAAGGCCATCATCCAGTCGGGCCCAGGCCTGCGAGGCGCCTCCAAGGCCGATGCCGGCAAGACCGCCCAGGCCTATCTGGACCTGCTGGGGGTGAAGGACGCCACCGGCCTGGCGGCCATCGACACCGAGACCCTGAGCCGCGCCAGCGTCAAGGTTGGCGACCGCATGCGCGGCTTCACCCCGGTGGTGGACGGGGTCGCCCTGCCCCGCGACCCCTTCGTCCCCGACGCCCCGGCCATCAGCGCCGACGTGCCGGTGCTGATCGGCACCAACAAGGACGAGAGCACCCTGTTCATGATCGGCGATCCGAGGTTCGGCGAGCTGACCGAGGAGGACTTGGCCAAACGCTCCAAGGCCGCGGCCGGGGACAAGGCCGAGGCCCTCGTCGCCGAACTGCGCAAGGTCCACCCCGACTATTCGCCCACCTATCTGGTCAGCGCCGCCCAGACGGCCACCGGCATGTGGCTGGGCTCCATCACCATCGCCGAGCGCAAGGCCGCCCAGAAGGCCGCGCCGGCCTATGTCTACATGCTCACCTGGGAGACACCGGTGTCCCGCGGCCGGTTGAAGTGTCCCCACGCCCTGGAA
Source organism: Phenylobacterium sp. (assembly GCF_031425575.1). GTDB lineage: Bacteria > Pseudomonadota > Alphaproteobacteria > Caulobacterales > Caulobacteraceae > Phenylobacterium. The sequence continues at coordinate 8,740 of NZ_JANPJP010000338.1, read as the reverse complement.
ATCCCCCTGGTGTTCGACAATGTCGAAAAGGCCCGCAACTTCGTGGGCCGGGGCGACGAGCCGCAGGCGGTGGCCGACCAGATGTCCTCCGCCTGGCTGGCCTTCGCCCGCACCGGCGACCCCAATGCGACCGGCCTGCCGGCCTGGGCGCCCTATGACGCCGACACGCGCGCCACGATGCTGTTCGATGTCGAGAGCCGGGTTGAGAACGATCTCAACGCCGGGGTGCGCAAGGTGCTGCAAGCCTAGGCGGCCCTATCCTTGACGGGGTCCGGCGGGAGGGAGTCCAGCACCCGCCGGATCATCTCGACATCGGTGATGATGGGCGGCGGCTCCCCGAACCGCGTGTGCCAGATGAAGGCTAGGCGCAGGAGCTCGTGGTCGGACTCGTCGGCCATTGGGTTGCTCCTCAAGGGGGTACCCGGACCTAACCCCTCGCATCCCCTCCAGTTTCCGTGGCTCCCGCCTTTATTTATGGAATACAGCGGCTTAACCCTAACGTCGAGGCCCAACCACGAAAAAGGCCCTCCCGCGAGGGAGGGCCTTCTGCATACTCGGATCGCCGAAGCGATCAGTCGAACATGATGACCGAGCGGGCCAGTCCGCCCTTCTTCATGTCGTCGAAGCCTTCATTGACCTGTTCCAGCTTGATGCGCTGGGAGATCATCTCGTCGAGCTTCAGCTTGCCCGACATGTACATGTCCACCAGGCGCGGCATGTCCACCGGGAAGCGGTTGGACCCCATCATCGAGCCCTGAAGCTTCTTCTCGCCCAGGAAGGCGGCGCCCATCAGGGTGATGGTCTGGCCGACCGGGATCATGCCGATGATGTTGGCCGTGCCGCCGCGGCGAAGCATGTTGAAGGCCTGCTCGGCGGTCTTGGACAGGCCGATGGCCTCGAAGGAGTGGTGCACGCCGCCCTTGGTCATTTCGAGCACTTCCTTGACCGCGTCGGTCTGAGAGGCGTCGATGAAGTCGGTGGCGCCGAACTGCATGGCGAGATTGTGCTTGGAGCCCACGTTGTCGATGGCGATGATCCGGCCAGCGCCCGCGATGGACGCGCCGTTGACCGCCGCCAGGCCGACGCCGCCCAGGCCAATGACGGCCACGGTTTCGCCCGGACGGACGCTGGAGGTGTGGATCGCGGCGCCGACGCCGGTCATCACCGAGCAGCCGATCAAGGCGGCGCGGTCCAGCGGCATGTCCTTGCGGATCGCGACGCAGGCGTGCTCGTGGATCAGCATCTGCTCAGCGAAGGAGGACAGGTTCAGATACTGGGCCATCGGGCCGTTGGCGGCGCTGAGCCGGGGCTCCTCGTCCTTGTCGCGCTTGGTCTCGGGCGAGACGCAGAGCGACAGGTGGCCGGTGAGGCACTGATCGCAGTGGCCGCAATAGGCCGAAAGGCAGGTGATGACGTGGTCGCCCACCTTCACCGTGCGGACTTCGGAGCCCACCTGTTCGACGACGCCGGCGCTCTCATGGCCGAGAACGGTCGGAAGGACGGTCGGATACGAGCCGAGCATGAAGTGCAGGTCGGAATGGCAAAGGCCGGCGGCCTTGGTGCGGATCAAGACCTCGTGGGGACCCGGCTTGTTGATCTGGACGTCTTCGATCTGAAGCGGCTTACCCACTTCGCGCAACACTGCGGCTTTCATCCTGGCGTTCCCCGAACAGCGCCCGATTGATCCGGGCGGATTATCGAAGTCTGGGTATGCCCAAGACTTCCGAGAGGCAGACCTTATCGCCGTTCAGATGACGTGCGCCAAGGGAAATTGGGTTTGCTGGGGTCCGGTCGTCAAAGCTCAGACCTGCGCCGCGGCCGCCGCCGTCCTGGCGAGAGACCCGGCATCACGCAGACTTGTTCGTCAGGCCGCCATCGCGGCCCCGGCCTTGGGTTTGGCGAGCCACGAACGGTCCGGCCACCTGGGCCAGCCGAGCTTGAACGCCGAGCGCCTCGGGATACAGGCCTCAAGGGTGGCCAGCAGGTCCTCGGCCGGGCCGTCGTTCAGGAAGTGGTTGGCGCCGATCACCCGTTCAAAGCGCATGGGTCTGCGGGTCCGAGTCTCGGCCACCAGCTTCTCGGCCAGTTCGAAGGGGGCGAAGTCATCCTTGTCCCCATGCACCACGTGGACGGGAACCTTCAGCCGCCGTAGCGCAGCATGCATGCCTTCCAGCTGACCGGCCTGGTTGGTGACCTCGAGAACCGCATGCCGGACGTCGCGTGGGATGATCCTGAGTATCCGCGCACCGACATTCAGCAGCCACGCGGCGGTCGGGCCAGGCTGGCCATAGTAGCCCGACAGCAGCACCAGGCCCGCCACCTTTCCGGGGTGGGCGGAGGCCATCAGCGCCGCGATGGCCGCACCATAGGACTGGCCCACGAGCAGCACCTTCTGCCCGGGCTTGGCCTGCAGCAGGGGGCTCAAGGCGAGGGCCTGGTGCCCAATGTCGCCGACATATTCCACCGGCTCGGATCCCGCATACCCGGGGCGGTCCACCACCACCATCTCCCGGTCCTGGGGCAGGGCGGCGATGGCCGGGGCCCAGTACTCGGCCCACGACGGGGCGCCGGTGACGACGACGATCTTCCAGGGAGCGGGCCTGGCGCGAGGGCTTTCGATGGCCGACAGCCTCCAGCCCAGACCGCCGCCCGCGGCGAAGCTGATCCGCCGCACCACGGTGTCAGGATAATCATCGGCCACGGGCACGTGTTCCTGCCGGCCCCAGACAGCGGATTCCGCCACGGCCCAGGTGATCTCCAGAACGCCCTTGGGTCGTCTACGCGCCACGCTCGATACTCCGCCGCTCTGACTCAACTGGGGTCTGAACGCGGGATGGCAAGGCGGGTTCGGGCGCGCGGCCGCTTAGTTTGGCGGGGCCGTGCTCAACTGGTCACGCAGCTCGCGCTTGAGCACCTTTCCGGTGGGACCGATCGGCAGGGCCTCGACGATGCGGACCTCGTCGGGCGTCCACCACTTGGCGACGCGGGCGGCGACGTGGGCCTTCAGCGCCTCCGGGTCGGCGGTCTGGCCCGGACGCAGGGTGACCAGCAGCAGGGGCCGCTCGTCCCACTTCGGATGCGGCACCCCGATGGCCGCGGCCATGGCCACGGACGGGTGGGATGACACAGCGTCCTCCAGGTCCAGGGTGGAAATCCACTCTCCCCCCGACTTGATCACGTCCTTGGCCCGATCGGTCAGCCGCAGATAGCCCTCGGCGTCGAGGGTGGCGATGTCACCGGTGTCAAACCAGCCGTCGTCGGTGAAAGCCTGGGCGCCTTCATTCTTGAAATAGGCGGACGACACCCAGGGACCGCGCACCTGCAGGGCGCCCGGGCTGGCGCCGTCGCGGGGCTGCTCGGCGCCGTCGTCGGCCAGGATGCGCATCTCCACCCCCCAGAGCCCCCGGCCCTGCTTCAGCTTGCGCGCTGTGGCTGTCGCTGGGTCCTCGCCGGCGTGGGTCGGCAGGGCGGTGTTGATCACCCCCATGGGGCTGGTCTCGGTCATCCCCCAGATCTGCCGGACCGTGGCGCCGACCTGGTCCTCGATGCGGGAGATCAGGGCCGCGGTCGGCGCGGAGCCGCCGACGGCGACCGTGCGCACCGTGGTGAGCTTCTGGTTCGTCTGATCGAGATGATCCAGCACCCCGATCCAGATCGTCGGCACGCCCAGCAGGAAGGTGGCCTTTTCCGCCACCGCCAGTTCGCAGATCGAGGGGCCGTCGAGATGTCGGCCCGGCAGGATCAGCTTGGCCCCCACCAGAGGCGCGCCATAGGGGGTGCACCAAGCGTTGGCGTGGTACATCTGGGCGCAGGGCAGGACAGCGTCCCGCGCCCCCAGGTCGAAGGCGTCCGGCTGCACCATGGCCATGGCGTGCAGGACGGTCGCCCGGTGCGAATAGAGCACCCCCTTTGGATTGCCCGTGGTCCCTGAGGTGTAGCAGAGGCCCGAGGCGGTCCGCTCGTCCAGCTCCGGCCAGGTGAAGTCCGGCGTATTGGCGGCGATCAGCTCCTCATAGACCAGGGTCCCGGACGGCGCCTCCGTGGGCAGGTGTGCACGGTCGGTGAGGGCGACGAAGGTCTTCACCGTGGTCATCTTGGGGGCGAGCTCGCCCACCAGTTCGCCGAAGGTGATGTCGAACAGCAGGACGCTGTCCTCGGCGTGGTTGGCCACCCAGGCCACCTGGTCGGGATGCAGGCGGGGATTGATCGTGTGCAGCACCGCCCCGATGCCGCTGACCGCATAGTAGAGTTCGAAGTGGCGGTGGGTGCTCCAGGCCAGGGTCGCGACGCGGTCGCCGCGCTTCACGCCCAGGGCCGTCAGGGCGTTGGCCATCTGCTTGGCGCGCAGCAGCGCGTCGGCATAGGTGTAGCGGTGGATCGGCCCCTCGACGGTGCGCGTCACCACCTCCCGGTCGCCATGATAGGCCGCGGCATATTCCAGGATGGACGACAGGTTGAGCGCCCGGTCCATCATCAAGGCCAGCATCGCTGTCCCCTCCCCAAATTTCGTTGTTGGGGTGAGGTTTAGGACGTTAGGCCGGTGGCGCGCTAGGGGCCTAGGCCGCCATCCGCGCCTTGAAGACCCCATCGGGGAGTTTCGCGGCGCGGCTGGGGTGGACGAAGAAGTAGTCCTTCCAGGGGAGGTTTGGCACCACCGTGGTGCGTTCCTCCAGCCGGTCGCCGTTCAGGGCGAACATGCGGTAGCCGCGTGAGCGGAACATATCCACCACCGCCTCGGCCGTGCCGCCGAAGCGAGCCTCCAGCATGGCCGGGTGGATTTCCAGCAGCACGTGGGGGCGGTCGCGATCGATGATCTCCAGCGCGCCGGTGAGCGCCTTCTGCTCCGCGCCCTCGATATCCATGCGGATGAAGTCGACCCGGCTGACGCCGTGGGTCTCGCAGTAATGGTCCAGGGTCACCACCGGGGTCGGCTGCAGCTCGACGCCGACATCCTCCAGGTCGGGGCGGATCTTGCCCTCCGGCGCGGCGTCGGAGACGAAGGCGTAGGCGCGGCCCATGCGGCCCGAGGTCTTCTTCGGGGTCACCAGCAGCATCTCGCCCGGCGCGTCGGACACCGCGGCGTGGATCGGCGTCACCTGCTTGGAGATGCCGTGCCAGGCGAGGCAATGCTGCAGCACCTCGAAGGTGAAGGCCGAGGGCTCGAAAGCATAGATGCGCGCGTCGGGCGCCACCTGGGTCATCACGTAGGAGTGGCGGCCGTCACTGGCGCCGACATGCAGGCATACCGGGGCGCCGGACAGCAGGTCAGCCAGATACGGCGTCTCCGGCTCGTGCTTGGCCCACTTCATATTGCGCCGCCAAGCGCGGAAGGCGTGACCGAGCACGCGTATCGAAGCCATGTATTGGTCCTTTGAACGGGCCGTGTTTACGACGCGTCGCGGGTGACAGTCATCATGTAGTTGATGTCGCAGTCTGATGACCGGCACCAACGCCCATTCATGGGGTCATAGGCCACCCCGAACGGCCCCTGAACCTGCAGCTTCTCATCCTTGAGGAAGCCGCGCAGTTCGTCGGGCTTGAGGAACTTGGTCCAGTCGTGGGTGCCGGCAGGCAGCCAGCGCAGCACATATTCAGCGCCGACCTTGGCCAGGGCGAAGGCCTTCAGGGTGCGGTTGAGGGTGGCCACGATCATCAGGCCGCCGGGGGCCAGCAGGCGCGAACAGGTCCGCAGGTATTCCCCTGGATCGGCCACGTGCTCGATCACCTCCATGTTGAGGATCACGTCGAAGGGGCCCGCCCCTTCGACCTCCAGGCCCTCGGCCGTACCGGCGCGGTAATCGATGGCAAGCTTCTGCTCGGCGGCGTGGGCGCTGGCCGTGCCGATGTTGCGCTCCGAGGCGTCGACGCCGGTGACGGAAAAGCCCAGGCGGGTCATCGGCTCGCTGAGCAGGCCGCCACCGCAGCCGATATCCAGCAGCCTCAGACCCTCGAAGGGCTTGCGGGCCTGGCTGTCGCGGCCGAAGCGGACAAGGGCCTGATCGCGGATGAAGGCCAGGCGCACGGGGTTGAACTTGTGCAGCGGCGCGAACTTGCCCTTCGGATCCCACCATTCGGCGGCGATGCGGGAGAAGCGTTCGACGTCTGCGGGGTCGATGCTGGAAGCGACGGTCATGGGCCTCCTTCTATCCGCCAACCGGGCTCACGCGAAGCCCGGCGTTGCTCCGGGGGCCGAGCGTCGCTAGAACGCGGCCCTTCCCTCTCCCCTCAAGGAGCTTGTGACCACGCCCATGTCCCGGCTGGTGATGAAATTCGGCGGTACGTCCGTCGCTGACCTCGAGCGCATCCGGCGCGTGGGTCGGCTGGTGGCCGCCGAGGTGGCCGCGGGCCATCAGGTGGCCGTGGTGGTCTCGGCCATGTCCGGCAAGACCAATGAGCTGGTGGCCTGGACCGACGGCGCAGGCCCCGCGGCGCAGGGGCTGGAGCCCTCCGACGACGAGTACGATGTCGTGGTGGCCTCGGGCGAACAGGTGACCGCCGGCCTGCTGGCCATGACCCTGCGCAACATGGGTATCCCGGCGCGGTCCTGGATGGGCTGGCAAATCCCGATCATCGCCGACGACGCCCACGGGCGCGCCCGCATCGACGACGTTCCGTCCGAGAACCTGATCAAGGCCATGGACAAGGGACAGGTGGCGGTGATCGCCGGCTTCCAGGGCGTCACCCGCGACGGCCGCATCGCCACCCTCGGCCGCGGCGGGTCCGACACCAGCGCCGTGGCGATCGCCGCGGCGGTGAAGGCGATCCGCTGCGACATCTATACCGACGTCGACGGCGTCTATACCACCGACCCGCGGATCGAGAGCAAGGCCCGCAAGCTCAACAAGATCTCCTACGAGGAGATGCTGGAGATGGCGTCCCTGGGCGCCAAGGTGCTGCAGACCCGCTCCGTCGAACTCGCCATGGCCCAGAACGTGCCGGTGCGAGTGCTGTCCAGTTTTGTCGAGCCCGGCGAAGCGCCCGGCCAAGGCACCACCGTGTGCGACGAGGAAGAGATCATGGAAAAGCGCATCGTGAGCGGGGTCGCCTATAGCCGCGACGAGGCCAAGATCACGCTGTACGGCCTGCCCGATCATCCGGGGGTGTCCTCGGAAATCTTTGGGGCCCTGGCCGACGCCAACGTCAATGTGGACATGATCGTCCAGAGCCACGCCCGCACCGCCGACACCGCCAACATGGAGTTCACGGTGGGCAAGCGCGACGCCGCCCGCGCCGTGGAGATCGTGCGCGCCGCCCAGCCGAAGATCGGCTTTGAGGACGTCAAGGTGAACGAGGACGTCGCCAAGGTCTCGGTGATCGGGGTCGGCATGCGCAGCCACACCGGGGTCGCCAAGACCATGTTCGGCGCCCTGGCCGAGAAGGGCGTCAACATCCAGGTCATCTCGACCAGCGAGATCAAGATCAGCGTGCTCATCGACGCGGCCTATACCGAGCTCGCGGTGCGGGCCCTGCACGCGGCCTACGGGCTGGACCAGCTCTAGCGGAGACGGGCCAAGCGCCGCGCGGTCCAGACGCCGGCCAGCGCCACCGGCAGGGCGGCGACGAAGACCCAGACGCCGGCCGACTTGGCCGTCGCCTCGCTGAGGCCGTGCGAGAAGCCCACCAGATTGGCGACGGCGCCGGCCATGGCCGCGCCGGCGGCTGAGCCGGTCAGGCGCACCGTGGTCATGGCCGCTGCGCCGATGGCCCGCTCCTCGTCCGGCAGGGCTTGCAGGATCGCCTGGCTCATGAAGGCCCACGACAGGCCAAAGCCCGCGCCCAGGGCCGCCCCGGCCAGGACGATCCCCAGTACCGAACCGGTGGGGAAGACCAGCGCGCTGGCGCCCACGCCCAGGGTGGCCAACGCCGCGCCGGCCAGGATCATGCGTCCCGGCCAGCGCCCGGTGAGATGGGCGACGGCCAGACCCGCGAGGGTCCAGGCCGCCGCCTCTCCCGCGATCACATAGCCGGCGGTCAGGGCAGACAAACCGGCGAGCTGCTGCAGAATCGCAGGACCGTAGATGGCGTAGCCCATGGAGGCGGCCGTCAGCAGGAACATGCTGGCGTAGCCCGATCCCGGGACGGTGCGCAGGGAGCTCGAGCCCCTGGGCAGCAGGCGAACAAGAGCGCGCTCGTCCAGCCAGACCATGGCCAGCAGGAAGCCGACCCCGACGGCGGTCAGCACCGCCGAGCGCCCGAAGGTCCCGGCGACGTCGGCCGCACCGATGGCCACCACTCCGGCGGCGATCAGGCCGAGTTGACCCCAGGCGACGCCCTGGCCGCGCTGGCCGTCCTGGCCCTTGGGCAGCATGGCGAAGGCGGCGATGGCCACGGCGACGGCCTGGACGGCGAAGAACCAGAAGACCCCGCGCCAGTTGCCGGCGTCGGCGAAGACTCCGCCGATCATGGGTCCCACCAGGCTGGCGATCCCCCAGACCCCGGTGATGGCGGCATAGACCCGGGGCAGCAGGCGGTTGGGGAACAGCAGGCCGATGGCGACGGAGCAGAAGCCGGTGACCCAGCCGCCGCCGATCCCCTGCAGCAGGCGGCCGATGAGGAAGCTGGCCATGTCGGGGCCCGCGGCGCTCAGCGCGCAGCCGAAGGCGTAGAGCAGGGCCGCGCAGGCCGTCGCGCGGCGAAGCCCATAGCGCTGGGCCAGCAGGCCCGAGCTAGCGCCCGCCAGCACCGAGCCCAGCAGGTAGCCCGCCGTGGCCCAGCCGAAATAGGCGTAGCCGCCCAGGTC
>NZ_JANPJP010000337.1:0-3864 GCF_031425575.1 Phenylobacterium sp. | reverse complement strand
GTCCACAGCCGCAGCGATCTCCGCATGCTTGCGGTCGCGCCCGGCCACATAGCCGATCCCGGTCTCGCCGCTCTCGAGCCGCACGGCGGCGCGGGTCACGGTCATCTCGCCGAGGTTGAAGGCGTCGCCGGCGCCGCCCATCCGGCCGCGCACCAGGACCATGCCGATCTCCGGCGCACGCAGCGCGCGGTATTCCGGCGGCGAGATCAGGCCTTCCCAAGCCGCGAGCACTTCCTTCGGCTGGGCCTTGGCGAGGATGGAGAGCCAGCGCCGCCGCTCCGGCGTCGCCTCGACAACTGGTTGGGCTGTCATCGATAACCTCCGACAAATAAGCAGGTTGTTGTATTCACTTAAGTTGAGTGTTAGTTGAGTGAAGGTCTTCCGGCAACAAACCAATGATGAAGGTTCTTTGACGTCAATAAAACTTGTCTAGATTGGTGTCGCAAGACTGATAAGAGCGAATGATACGAAGGTGGCCATGGCCCTTTGGCGCACGATCTCACAATCCCTGGAGCGCCGGATTCTGGCGCGGGAACTGACGCCCGGCGACAAGCTGCCGACGGAGTTCGAACTCTCGCGGGAGTTCATGGTCAACCGCCATACGGTGCGACGGGCGCTTTCCGACCTGCAGGACAAGGGGATCGTGGAGTCCACCCAGGGCCGGGGCAGCTATGTCCGGCGGCCCTCAACGCCCATGCAGCTTCAGCGGCGTCCACGCTTCGCAGAGCACGTCCGCGAACGTGGCCGGATCCCGCGAACCGAGACCCTCAAGCTGATGACGCGGGCGGCGGACGCCAAGGCCGCGGCCCAACTGGGCCTACGTCCGGGCCAGCCGATCATCTATCTGGAGCGCAGCAGGTTCATCGACGATGAGCCCACCGGCATCAGCCAGCACCACTTCAGCCACGACCGGTTTCCCACCTTCATCGACATGTACCGGGCGCGGGGATCGATCACCCAGACGCTGATCGATTCCGGGATCCCGGACTACACCCGCCGGCGCACCGCTATCTCGGCCCGGCTGCCGACGGCCGAGGAGGCCGAGCAGCTGCGCATCCCGCGGCACGTCCCGCTGCTGGTGCACCGCTATCTCAACATCGACGGCCTCGGCAGGCCCCTGGAGTACGGGATCTCCCGCTCCACGACCGAGGTGGTGATCGATTTCCCAGACCCAGAGCGGCCCTGAGCCGCTGATTGAAAGGTATCGCCGTGGAGTTCGCGTTCAAAAACGCCCAGGTCGTCACTGCCGACGACTCGTTTCTGGGCTCGGTCCTGGTGCGTGACGGCAAGATCGTCGCGGTGGACCGCGGCGGCTCCGTGGGGGAGGACCTCGCGGGCGACGTCCTGATGCCGGGCGTGATCGACCTGCACACCGACAATCTGGAGAAGCACTTCTTTCCCCGGCCCAATATTGACTGGAACCCCATCTCGGCGGCGGTGACCCATGACGGCTGCTGCCTGTCGGTGGGCGTCACCACGGTGTTCGACAGCCTGAGCATCGGCACCTTCAATCCGTCCGTGGCGCGCAATCACGACAACCTGCCCCGGCTGGCCAATGGCCTGCTTGCCGCCCGTGACGCCGGCATGCTGAAGGGCGATCATCGCCTGCACTGGCGCTGCGAAACCCCGGCCGACGACCTTCCGACGCGGCTGGAGCAGCTGGCGAGCCATCCCCTGACCTCGCTGTTCTCCCTGATGGACCACACGCCGGGCCAGCGGCAGTACCGCAACATCGAGAAGCACCTGGCCAACTGGAGCGCCAACGGCATGTCCGCCCAGGAGATCGACGAGCGCCTGGCCGGCATCCGCGACCGTCAGGGCCGCAACGCCGCCAACAACCGCCGTCTGGTGGCCGACCTGGCCAGGTCGCGGCGGATACCCCTGGCCAGCCACGATGACGAAGACGTCGAGCACGTCGACGAGGCCGCCGACCTGGGCGCCACCGTCTCGGAATTCCCGGTGACGATCGAGGCCGCCCGGCGCGCGAAGGAACGCGGCATGGTGGTGGTGATGGGCGGACCCAACCTGATGCGGGGCGGGTCCTATTCGGGCAATGTTCCCGCCTCGGAACTGGCCGACGCCGGCCTGCTCGACGCCTTCGCCTCCGACTATGTGCCGCGCAGCCTGATCGAATGCGCCTTCGCCCTGACGGCCGCGCCCTTCGGCTGGAGTCTGGCCCGGGCCGTCGCGGTCGTGACCGAGGCTCCGGCCCGCGCGGCCCAGCTCACCGATCGCGGGACCATCACGAGCGGCGCGCGCGCCGACCTCGTGCGGGTCAACACCCGCGGCGGCCTGCCGGTGGTGCGCGGCGTCTGGGTCGAGGGTCAGCGCGCCGCCTGACGCCCCCGTGCGCATCGTCACCCTCAACAGCTGGAAGAACGAGGGCGACTATCTCCGCCGCCTGCAGCTGATGGGCGACGGATTGCGGGACCTGGCGCCTGACATCGTCTGCCTGCAGGAGTGCTTCGCCGCCGACGGTTTCGACACCGCCGGCCGGCTGGCGTCCGAACTGGGCCTCGTCGCCCACCGGGCTCCGTCCCGGCGCAAGGCCCGCACGCACCAGGGCCGCGACCTCGACAGCACCTCGGGCCTGGCGATCCTGGCCCGCGCACAGGGCGTCGCCGACCGCCTGGACCTGGCCAGCCATGCCGCCGACGGCGACCGCATCGCCCAGCGCCTGGACCTGGAGGTCGAGGGTCGGCCGCTGCGCATTCTCAATCTGCACCTGACACACCTGCGCGGCGCCCATGCGCTGCGTGCGCAGCAACTTGGCCAGGCCCTGGCCTGGGCCGGCGAAGGCCTGGAGGGCGGGCTGGTGGTGGCCGGCGACCTCAACGCACAGGCCGCCGACGCGGCTCTGGCGCCTCTGGGGCTGGATCCGCGTCCGGGCACCCTGCAGGGGGCGCGGATCGGCGAGGTGCCTGAGGGCCTGGCCGCGAGCGACCACTGCGTGCTGCACCGGCCGGGGCCCTGGCGCGTGGCCGCCGCTCTCCGCGGTCTCGACACCCCCGACGCCGAGGGCTGGTATCCCAGCGACCACGCCGCCGTCGGGCTGGATCTGGTCTGAGCCAAAGAAAAACGCCCCCGCACTGGGATGCGGGAGCGTGAAGTCTTCAGCCGGACGCCGCGGAGGGCGTCCGGCCGTGGGGATTAGAAGCTGGCGCGGACGCCGAACAGGTACTTGCGGCCGAAGCCTTCGACTTCGTAGGGCCGGCTTTCCTGGCCCTGGTAGCGCACGCCCCGCTCATCGGTGAGGTTGTTGGCGTCCATGAACAGCGACAGGGTGTCGTTGACCTGGTAGCGGACCGAGAGGTCCAGACGGGTGGTCTCGTCCCAGTAGAGGTTGGAGTTGGCCGCGCTGCCGCTGGGGAACACCTCGTCCAGCCAGTCGCTGCGGTACTGGTAGGTGAGACGGGTCGACAGACCATACTTCTCGTAGAACAGGGTGGCGCCGATGATCCGGTCCGAGGTGCCGGGGAATTCCACGGTCGCGCCGTCCGGGGTCTCAAACTCGCCCTTGGTGAGAGCCAGGCTGCCCTGGAAGCCGAAGCCCGAGGTCCAGCCCGGCAGGAAGGTCCAGGGCTGATAGTAGACGAACTCGACACCGCTGAGGTGACCTTTGCCGCCGTTCAGGGTGGTGTTGAAGGTATAACCGCTGCGGTTGACGCCACCGAAGTCGTAGCTGTTGTCGCCCACAAGGGTGGAGGCGTCGAACAGCACGTCCTTGATCTCGCGATGATAGGCGCTAACCGCGAGCAGCGAGGCCGGAGCGAAGTACCATTCAGCCGTGAGGTCGAGGCCGTAAGCGGTTTCCGCCGTCAGGAAGGGGTTGCCGCCGCTGATGGTCTGGGCCGAGTCACTGAC
>NZ_JANPJP010000336.1:0-14181 GCF_031425575.1 Phenylobacterium sp. | reverse complement strand
GCGCGTCCAGCAGGTTGCGGACGCCCAGGCTGACCACCCCGAAGCGAGCGTTCCAGGCGGCGACGGCGTCCAGCAGTTCATAACCCTCGAAGCTGTTGGCCGCCGGCTGGCCCTGGAAGCTGCGGGCCTCGAAGACCTGGCCCTGCAGGCGGAAGTCGAAATCGCCATAGGTGGCGTCGGCGGTCAGGGTTAGGCGGTCGGGCGAGATGTTGGCGCCGTCCAGGTCGGCGTCCACGCGGCCATCGCCATTTGTGTCGGTGCGGCCCTCCAGGTGCGAATAGGCCGCGCCCACGGTCAGCCAGTCGGTGGCGGCCAACTTCACAGTGGCCTCGACGCCCTCGATCTCGGTGCGCTGGCGCTGCACGTCGAAGGTGCCGCCGGCGTTGAGCACCAGCAGCGCGCCCTTGTCCGAGGACGAGGTGAACCAGGCCAGGGAGCCGTTCACCGGCCCACGGGTGAACTCGACCCCCAGTTCGATGTTGTCGGAAACCACCGGGGCGACGTCCAGGTAGGTGTCGATGTCGCGGCCGGGAGTGTTGATGGCGCGCAGAACCCGGCCGACGTCGGGCATGGTGAAGCCTTGGGCATACGAGGCGTAGACCGTCACACCGTCCACGACGCGCACCGTGCCGCCGACGTTGCTCAGCACCTCGGTGAAGCTGGGCTCGCCGCCGCTGACGCGGGTATTGCCCGACGACGCCAGGGTCGTGAAGTCGGCGACCTCCAGGGTGGCGTTCTCCTGGCGCACCCCGGCCGACAGGTGGATACGGTCGTCCCACAGCGCCTGGTGGACCTGCAGGAAGGGCGACAGGCTCTTGTAGGTGGTCTCGGGAACCCAGACCCGGTTGGTCAGCACCAGTTCCTGGTAGGTCTTGTCCTTCAGGCCATCGAGGCCCAGCAGCACCTTCAGACCGGGCGCGGCGTCGAAGCCGCGCTCGTAGTCCAGTTTGAAGCCCTGCTTCTCGGAGTTGTTGGCCGACTGGTCGAACAGGGTGTTGATCGGCGCGATCCGCACGTCCTGGAAGGTCCCGGTGATCGAGCCGCCAAACACGCCGTGATAGTCGTGGGCGAAGGCCTGCGCGGTCAGGGCGCCGCCGAACAGGTCGCCGTCCTTGTAGGTGATCGCCGCCGAGGTGACCTCGTTGGCGGTGGGCAGGCCGCGCTGGACACCCTTCACGGCGCTGGCCGGCCGGCCGGTGGCGCGGTTTCCGTTCACCAGCACATAGTCGTCCCCGCCCTCCAGCTCGAAGTGGTTGACCATGGCCTCCAGGCGTCGCCCGGCGCCCAGGTCGACCCCGGCCTTGCCGAACAGCGACCAGCTGTCGGAGTTCTGCAGCTCGCCTTGGGTGGCGTCGATGCCGATACGGCGGCCGTCGGCGTCGAAATAGCCGCCCCGGCGCTCATAGGACGCGCCGGCCACGAAGTCCCAGGCGCCGAAGTCCCGGCCCACCAGGCCCGCGGCCTTGTAGCTGAAGCTGTCGTCCAGGTTTCCGTCATCGAAGCTGGTCTGGGCCAGGACCTTTCCGGTCCAGCCCTGTTCGGACTTGGGCGTGGGGGCGGTGACATAGTTGATCACCCCGCCGGTGGCGCCCACGCCCTGGATGGCGTTGGAGCCGAACACCACCTCGACGCGGTCGATGAAGAAGGGGTCGATGGTGAAGCCGTCGCGGCTGTCGTCGCGCAGCGGCGTCGATTGCGGGACACCGTCCACCAGATAGAGCGGCGAGCGCCCGCGCAGGGTCTCACCGGCTCCCGACAGCTTCTGCCGGGTGGGCGAGAAGGACGGCGCCAGGGCGGCGACAGCCTCCACCGCGCTCATCCCCAGCGACTGCTGCACCCGCAGCTCGCCTTCGCTGATGATCTGGATGGTCGAGGGCACGGTGGCGCGCGGCGCGTCGAAACGCATGGCGGTGATCACCAGTTCGTCCACCGCCTTGTCCTCGCGGATCGTGACCTGGGCCTGCGCCGGAACGATCGCGGCCAGGAGGGCGAGCGCCGTCCCTCCGAACAGGGCATGGAACGTCATGGGGTCTTCCAATTTGCGATTAAGTCTTAATAGCTGCCAAATGGCAGAGCCCGCCTGACGGGTCAAGCGGCAGCTAGCCCGGGATGAACTGGAGGATCGCCACCAGCACGGTCAGCCAGGCCAGGGGCGCGGCCATGGCGGCCCAGGCCAGCGGCTCCTTGTCGCGCTTGAACAGCACCCAGGCGCCGAAGGGCCCGATCAGGCAGACGATCCAGAACAGGATCATCATCAGGAAGGCGATCCAGGCCAGGGGATTGAAGATGTTGCCCTGGTGGTCGAACACCAGGGGCGAGAACAGCGCCCCCACGGCGCCGAACGGCAACAAGGCCAGGCAGGCGGCGGTCGCCACGCCCATCCAGATCATTCGCGCGCGACGCGAAAGCGGCCGTCTTTTTCGGGGGGCCCCTGACATGGGCGCAAGGTCCCTATCCGACCCCCGCGCGTCAAACTGAATCGCCGGTCGGGCGCTCATAGGTCGCGTGTCAGGCTAGCGCGCTTGTTTGCTTGGCGATCCCATCGACGAGAGGCTAGATCGGGTCAGACCCGCCAAGCCGAAGGACGCCCATGAAGATCGCCACCTGGAACGTCAACTCGGTCAACGCCCGCCTTGAGACCGTGCTGCGCTGGTTCGAGGAGGTCTCCCCCGACGTCGCCTGCCTGCAGGAGATCAAGTGCGTCGACGAGAAGTTTCCGGCTGAAGCCTTTGAACGGCTTGGCTATAATGTCGCCGTTCACGGCCAGAAATCCTACAACGGCGTCGCCATCCTCTCCAAGACGCCCCTGGAAGACGTCCGCAAGGGCCTGCCCGGCGACGACGCCGACGACCACGCCCGCTATCTGGAGGCGGTGGTCTCCGGCCCCAATCCGGTCCGCGTGGCCTCGATCTACCTGCCCAATGGCAACCCCATCGACACCGAGAAATTCCCCTACAAGCTGGCCTGGATGGCGCGCCTGCAGGCCCACGCCCGCGCGCTGCTGGCCTATGAGGAGCCCCTGGTCCTGACCGGCGACTTCAACGTCATCCCCGAGCCCCGCGACGCCGCCCATCCCGAGAACTGGACCAAGGACGCCCTCTTCCAGCCCCAGACCCGGGAGGCGTTCCGGGCGCTGAAGTGGCTGGGCTTCACCGAGGCTTTCCTGGCCATCGACGGCGCGCCGGAGAGCTACACCTTCTGGGACTATCAGGCCGGCGCCTGGCAGCGGAACAACGGCATCCGCATCGACCACGCCCTGCTCTCCCCCCAGGCCGCCGACAAGCTGCTGTCCTGCGTCATCCACCGCGACGTCCGCGGTTGGGACAAGCCGTCGGACCACGTGCCGGTGGTGACGGAACTGGACCTCTAGGCGCATGAGCCGCCGCGCCTTCATCCTGGGAGGTTCGGGCCAGATCGGCCGGGCGGCGGCGCTGAACCTGCTGGAGGCCGGCTGGGACGTCACCGTCGGCCAGCGTCACGGTGAAGTTCCTCCGGTGCTAGCCGGCCGAGTGACGGTGACGGTCCTGGACCGCGACGACGACCGCGCCCTGGGCGATGCCCTGGCCCGCCCCTTCGATGCTGTCATCGACACCGTGGCCTTCAACGCCGTCCACGCCCGCCAGTGGCTGACCCTGCAGGACAGCCTCGGCGCGCTCGCGGTCATCTCCACAGGCAGCGTCTATCTAGACGACGAGGGACGCGCCCTGCCGGAGGGCGCGCGCTATCCCGTCCCCCTGCGTGAGGACCAGCGTCGGACGCCGCCCGGCGGGACCGACTATTCCAGCAACAAGGTCGCGATGGAGGACGCCCTCCTGGCCGGCGCCCGCGTCCCCCTGAAGATCCTGCGGCCCTTCGCTGTCCACGGCCCGGGCAGCCGCGCGCCCCGCGAGTGGTGGTTCCTGAGCCAGATCCTGCGCGGCGCGCAGAGCATTCCGCTGGCCTTCGACGGCGAGAGCCGGTTCCACACGACGGCCACCGCCAACCTCGCCCAACTGATCGGCGTCGCCCTGGAGCAGCCGGGGGTCCACGTCTTCAACGCCGCCGACCCGGACGCGCCCACGGTGGCGGAGATCGGGCAGGCGATCCTAGGGGCCACGGGATCGGCCGCCACCCTGGCCCCCTTCCCCGGCCCGCCGAAGGGCTGGAAGGGCCGCACCCCCTGGAGCCTTGAGGCGCCCCTGGTGGCCGACATGAGCGCGGCCGCCGCGCTCGGTTATCGCCCGGTCACCGACTACGCCGCCACCGCGCCCGCCCTCTGCGCCGCCCTGGTGGCGCAGGCCCAGGGCAAGGAATGGCTCACCGCCTTTCCCGGCCTTTCGGCCTATCCGCCGCAAATGTTCGAAGCGCCGCCCGCCTAGGGATGATCGCCACAACTTCTCCCAGATTCGCAGGCGAAGCTGGGGCCTGTCAGCAATGGTTCAGCTTGCGAAAGCTTAACTATCGAAATCGGGGCGGCGTGGTTAAGAGGCCGCTCGCAACATGAAAGACCCCGTTATGCGTTTCGTCCTGCCCGTCTCCGTCGCCCTGGCCCTGGCCGCCGCCCCCGCCTTCGCCCAGGACAGCGCCACCGACGCCTCGGGCGCCTCGGCGGCCACGTCGGAGGCCGTGGGCCTGCTGACTTCCTCGGGCGTGAAGACCACTGTCGGGGTCTCCGCCGTCCCCGCCAGTGTGGTGGCCACGGGGTCGATGGCCGGCGGCTCGGCCGTGATGGCCAGCGGCGCGGCGTCGGTGGGCGCGGGCGCCTCAGTGTCGGAGACCGCCGCGGATTCAGGCAAGCTGATCGTCGACGACAAGGTCGTGGTCTCCCCCGATCCGGCCCCGGCCGTGCCCTACAACACCCCGGCCCCGGTCAAGAAATGAACCGCCGCGCCCTTCTCGCCGCCGGCGCCGCCGCGCTGATGAGCACGGCTGCGGTCCCGGCCGCCGCCCAGGACTCCTCGGCCCGCGCCATCGCCCCGCACTTCACGGCGCCGGAGGCCGCGGCCTTTTCCAAGCAGGTGGAGCGCGACCTGGCCTCCCGGGGCGCCAAGCTGGCCCTGGTGTTCCGCACCGGCCGGCCGCGCAGCCAGCTTCCCGAGGGGATCAGCTACACCCACGGCGGCTTCTGGGTGCACCGGACGATCCGCACCGCCGACGGCAAGACCCAGCACGGCTACGCCGTCTACAACCTCTATGCCGGCGACGGCGAGGCCTGGCCGAAAATCGAGAGCCGCCTGGTCCAGGACTATCCCTTCGACTTCACCCGCGGCTCCACCGTCGACGACATGGCGGTGATCATCCCCTCGCCGGAGATGCAGCGCCGTATCATCGCGGTGATCGACAGCCCGACCTATCAGGCGGTGCACAATCGGCACTACTCTCTGGTGGCCAATCCGTGGCGGCGGACCTACCAGAACTGCAACAACTTCATGCTCAACGTCATCGCCGCGGCGGTGTGGCAGACCGCCAGCCCCGACCAGATCACCGCCAACCTCAAGGCCCACTACAAGCCGACCCTGGTGAAGGCCAACGCGGTCCTGCGGCTGTTTGGCCCGATCGCCGACCAGCGCCTGCGCACCGACGACCAGCAGGGGCCCATCCGCACCGCCACCTATGAATCGATGGCGGAATTCATGCGGGAAAACAATCTGTTGGAAGCGACTTATTCCATCAACTACGCGCGCTGATCGCTCACTTCTCGGCTCGCGCGAACACCGCCGGACCGCGGATCGGTCAGGCCGATTCGACTGGCGCGATTTCGGGCGGCGAACCGGTTTCCACTTCGCCTGAAATCGCTCTAGCGTCGCGCCATGAACGACGTCGTCCGGCTCCTGTTGATGTTGGCCCTGGCCGGGACCGCGGTGACCTTCGCGGGCTCCTTCGCCATCTGGTTCTTCGATGAGGACCGGCGCATCGGCCGGGCGCTGAAACGCGTGCTGAAGGGCGAGCCGGAGGCGATGCTGGTGGCCCGTGGCCGCGGGCGCGGGGTGGGGGTGAACTTCGCCACCGGCCTCGCCGCCGTCGCCTGGGACGCTGGGGCCTGGTGCCTGGTCTACCGGATCGATGAGCTGATGGGCGCCGAGCTGATCATCGACGACCAGGTGGTGGCCCGCGCCCACCGCGACGAACAACGCCGCGCCCTGGACCAGAGGGTCAGCCATGCGGCCCGCGTCACCCTGCGACTGATCTTCGACGACCCCCAGCACCCCGACTTCGAGCTTGACCTCTGGCTGACCGGGGACGAGAGCCGCCGGGTGGCCGCGTCGCCGGGCGCCGCCGTGCTGGAGGCCAACCGCTGGCTGGCCCGCGCCGAGGCGATCCTGCGCCGCCCCAGGGCCCTCGACCCCAGTGCGGCGGCGGCCACGGCGGTGACCGCGCCTCTGCCGCCGCCTGCGGCTGCGGAGCCGGCGCGCCCGCCGACACCCCAAGCCGAGCCTCCTCTCCCCCCGCCACAACCCCGGGCCGGCGCCGAACCGCCGCCCTGGGAGGACGATGACGACTTCGATCCGGACGACCACCAACGCTAAACTTGACACTGTAAATTTACAGCCGCACCTTTCCCTGACCTTGAGGGAGGATTTGCAGGGCCAGTCTGCTCGCCGCCGCCGCATTCTTCGTGCTGCTGCACCTGCTCGTCTCGGGCACCCGCGCCCGCGACGCCATCACAGCCAAGATCGGCGACGGTCCGTACATGGGCCTGTTCTCCCTGGCCTCGGTGGCGGGCCTCGCCTGGTTGGGCTTCGGCTACGCCGCCGGCCGCACCGCGACCTGGAACGCGTCCTACTGGGACATCACGCCCCTCACCTGGAAGATCCAGCTGCTGCTGCAGGGCCTAGCCTTCCTGTTCGTGGTCGTGGGTCTGACCACCCCCAACCCCACAAGCGTGAAACAGGAGGGGACGCTCAACCGCCCTGACGTGGTCAAGGGCATGCTGCGTGTCACCCGCCATCCCTTTCTGTGGGGGGTCGCCCTGTGGGCCGCGGGCCACCTGCTGGTGAACGGGGACCGCGCCAGCATCATCCTGTTCGGCGCCATGCTGCTTCTGGCCCTGTCCGGAACCACCAGCATCGACGCCAAGCGCAAGCACGCGCTTGGTCCGACGTGGCACGCCTTCGCCACGCAAACCTCCAACCTGCCCTTCGCGGCCATCCTGTCGGGCCGCCAGTCCCTGAAGATCGGCGAAATCGGCTGGTGGCGGATACTGGCGGCCATCGTCGTCTATGTCGGCCTCGTCCTGGCCCACCCCTTCCTGTTTGGGGTGTCTGCGACCTCTTGATCGCCGTTCGCGCGTCAGTGGGTCAGTTCGAGAGCATCGGCCCGCGGCCCTCTGGCGGGCAGGTCGCCCAGATAATCGCGCTTGCCGAGGTCCACGCCTTCCCTGCGCAGGAGGGCGTAGGCGATGGCGACGTGGAAATGGACATTGGGGAGGGCGAGCCTCAGCACATAGTCGAGGCCTTCGAAGCGCCGCGCGCCCTTCGAGCTCGGCAGTACGATTTCGCGCGTTTCCGCTCCTTCGAATTCGTGAGCCTCCAACGACTCGAGCTCGGCGATGGCTGCGGCCAAGGCGTTGCGCAGGTCCGACAGGGTGATCGGCCCTTCGATATTGGCGGCAGGCAGGCCCCTCAGCCGCGCCGCCGCGCCGACGGCGTTGTTGATCGCCGCCTCAATGTGAAACGAGAACGGCTTCATGTCCGGTACGAGGCGAAGGGCGGCAAGTTCAGCGAGATCCCGCCCCTCAACCGCGAAGTGCGCCTCCGCCTTGTCCAGCGGCCGGACGAGGACCCGTAGGCTTTGCAGGAAGCTCGGGATCGTCAGGTCGTACAGGCTCATCGGTCCGCGCAATCCTCCACGGCGAGGTGTCTAGCAGGCGATCGTCACGAGGGAATGACGCCCCCCGATCCGCGCTACGTGCGGGGGGAGGAATTTGAGAGCGCGAAGTCCACTCCGGCCTGGGCATGCACCAAGGCGGTGTCCACCACCGGCAGGCTCAGATCCGCCGGCGTCAGCAGCAGCCCGATCTCCGTGCAGCCGAAGATCACGCAGTCGGCGGCTCCGGCCTTGGCGATCATGGCCAGCACCTCGGTCTTCGACGCCGGAGAGACCACCCCCTGGCAGAGTTCGTCATAGATGATGGCGTGCAGGCGATCGCGGTCGGGCTGATCGGGGACGACGGCATCGACCCCCTGCGCGGCCAACCGGCCGCGGTAGAAATCCTTCTCCATCGTGAACCGGGTGGCCAGCAGCAGCGGCCGCGAACAGCCCGCCGCCTTGACCGCCCGCGCCGTCGCGTCGGCGATGTGGATCACCGGCACGGCCACCGCAGCCTGCACCTGGTCGGCGACGAGGTGCATGGTGTTGGCGCAGATCAGGATGGCTTCGGCGCCCGCGCCCTCCAGCCGCTTGGCGGCGTCGGCCAGCACCGCGCCGGCCTGCGCCCAGTCGCCGGCGGCCTGCAGCTCGGCGATGCCGGCGAAGTCCACCGACCACAGCAGCAACTGCGCCGAGTGCAGTCCGCCCAGCCTCTCGCGGACCAGGCGGTTGAGCTCCTGGTAGTAGAGCGTCGTGCTCTCGGCGCTCATGCCGCCCAGCAGGCCAAGGGTCTTCATGAGAGTCCTTTCCTGGTCGCGCGACGGGCGCCGAAACCGGTTCCCACCTTAGGCTGTCGCGCGCTCTAGAGGTCGGCGTAGACGTGGGTCTCGCCTGCCGCGCCGGGGTGGGTCACCGCCCCCTTGTGGGCCGGACCGACGATCTGGGCGTACTTCCACAGGGCGCCAGAGCCATAGTTGGTGACCTTCGGCTCCCAGTGGCGCTTGCGGCTCTCCAGCTCGATGGGGTCGACCTCCAGGTCGAGGATGCCGGCGTCGGCGTCGATGTTGATGATGTCGCCGTCCCGGATCAGCGCGATGGGTCCGCCCATCTGGGCCTCGGGGCCGATGTGGCCGACGCAGAGACCGCGGGTGCCGCCGGAGAAGCGACCGTCGGTGATCAGGGCCACCTTGTCGCCCCGGCCCTGGCCGGAAAGCGCCGCCGTGGTGGACAGCATCTCGCGCATGCCGGGACCGCCGCGGGCGCCCTCATAGCGGATCACCAGGACGTCGCCGTCCTGGTAGTCGCCGGCCTCGACGGCGGCGAAGCAGGCGTCCTCGCCGTCGAAGCAGCGGGCCGGACCGCGATGGCTGCGGTGGCTGGTCATGCCGGCCACCTTGACGATGGCGCCGTCCGGCGCGAGCGAGCCCCACAGGCCCACAACCCCGCCGGTGGGCGAGAGCGGCTCACTGACCTTGCGGATCACCACCTGGTCGTCGCGCCATTTCACGTCCTTGACGTTCTCGGCGATGGTCTTCCCCGTGACCGTCATGCAGTCGCCGTGGATGAAGCCACCCTCCAGCAGGGTCTTCAGCAGCATGGGCATCCCGCCGGCCTCGCCCATGTCCTTGGCCACGAAGCGGCCGCCCGGCTTCAGGTCGGCGATATAGGGGGTGCGGGCGGCGATCTCGGCGAAGTCGCGCAGGGTGAACTCGATGCCGCACTCATGGGCCATGGCCGGCAGGTGCAGGCCGGCATTGGTGGAGCCGCCGGTGGCGGCCACCACGACCGCGGCGTTCTCGAAGGACTTGCGGGTGACGATGTCGCGGGGCCGCAGCTGCTCGGCGATCAGGCGGACCACCGTCTCGCCCGAGGCCACCGCATAGGCGTCGCGGCTCAGATAGGGGGCGGGCAGCGAGGCCGAGAGCGGCAGGGCCAGACCAATGGCTTCCGACACGCAGGCCATGGTGTTGGCGGTGAACTGGCCGCCGCAGGCGCCGTCCGACGGACAGGCGTGCTGCTCCAGGGAGCACAGGTCCTCCAGGCTCATCTTGCCGGCCGAGTGCATGCCCACGCCTTCGAAGACGTCCACCACCGTGACGTCGCGGCCCTGCCAGGAGCCCGGCAGGATGGAGCCGCCATAGAGGAAGACGCTGGGCACGTTCAGCCGCAGCATGGCCATCATCATCCCCGGCAGGGATTTGTCGCAGCCGGCGATGCCCACCAGGGCGTCATAGCCGTGGCCGCGCATGGTCAGCTCCACGGAGTCGGCGATGACGTCGCGGCTCACCAGGGACGAGCGCATGCCCTCGTGGCCCATGGCGATGCCGTCGGTGACGGTGATGGTGCAGAACTCACGCGGGGTGGCGCCGGCCTTCTTCACGCCTTCCGACACAGCGTGCGCCTGGCGCATCAGGGCGGTGTTGCAGGGCGCGGCCTCGTTCCAGCAGGAGGCCACGCCGACGAAGGGCTGGGCGATCTCGCGGCTGCCGAGCCCCATGGCGTAGTAGTACGACCGGTGCGGGGCCCGGGCCGGGCCCTCGGTCACGTGGCGGCTGGGGAGGTTCGACTTATCCCAGGTTCCATCGGGCTTGCGGGTCATGTCGGGGCCTTCCGTTCAATGAGGCCCATCCGTACCGGTCGAGCGCCGCGGTTGGAACCCCGCATGGCCGCGCGATGCCCCGCCATCTGGCGTGGGCGCCGCGCCGTCGGCAAACGCCAAGGTTGAATCCCATGCGGAAACCGGCTCGTATGGTGAGGCTTGAGGGGGCGCGTGATGACGGCGAAGGACACCTGGTTTTATCGCGACGGGGACGTGGAGCTCGGCCCGACCAAGGCCGCTGACCTCACCGCCCTGGTCCGTAAGGGCATGGTGGCGGGCGCCACCCCTGTACGCCGCGCCGCCGACACGGTCTGGACGACGGCGGCCCAGGCCCTCCCCTGGCTTTTCACGGTGCCCGAAGCCCAGCCGGGCGTTCAAAGCGGTTGGACCGACACCGCGCCCCATGCATGGCGGCGATATTTCGCGCGCAGCGTGGACAACATGATCGTGGGTTCCCTGACCTGGGCGCTGATCGGCATGGTCGCCTACGCCATCGCCCCGGCGGAGGCCGACGCCTTCTTCAAGATCTTTGATGGGCCGGGCGGCCAGATCATCGACATCCTGCTGACCCTGCTGGCGGCCATTCCCGGCAACGCCCTGATCATCGGCCTGACCGGCCTTTCCATCGGCAAGTGGATCTTTGGCATTCGCGTCCTGAAGGACGGCGCCCCCATCGGCGTGATGCGCGCCCTGCGCCGGGAATTCGCGGTCTGGTTCCAGGGCCTGGGCTGCGGGATTCCGCTTGTGTCCCTCGCCACTCTGCTGACCGCGCGCGGGCGGCTGGAGGACCAGGGCGTGACCACCTGGGACAAGGCTCAGCAGCTGACCGTCAACCACCGCCCTGAGAGCCGCCTGGCGACCATCCTGATGTGGACGGCGGGCTTGCTCTACTTCGCCTGGCTGACCGCGCTTCGCGCCTTCGCCAGCCTGTGACCGAGGCAGGCTGGTGGCTAGCCTCGCCAGCCGGGGGCGATGCCGAGGGGCCCTACACCACCGATGAGGTGAGGCGGCTGGCGGCGACCGGTCGCGTGCGCCGAGGTCTGCGGGTTTGGTCGCCCGTCCAGGGGGCCTGGCTGCCCTTCCGCCCGGCCCTGCTGGGCCGGGTGGCCGGAAAGCCCGCCGGCATGGCATTCTGGACCTATCTGGCGGCCCAAAGCCTCGCCTTCCTGGCGGCTACGGCCCTGCTCATCGGTTTGATCTACGCCGACGGCGACCTCGGCCTTACGGGGTCAGGCCTCCTCTGGGCCTGGGGCCTCGCCGGGCCAGGTTTAGCGGTCCTCAGCATCGCCAGCCTGCTGGCCTGGCGCCGGGCCGCCCGCGCCCTGGGGACAAGGAGAGAGCTCGCCGCCGTCGTCTCGGTCGCCGCGGGGCTCTTCCTGGTGTTCGGCCTCCTGCTCTCGACCTTCTCGATCCGCGCGGCTCTCGTGGTGATCCCCGCCCAGCTCACCATCGAGGATTGGACCTACGACGCCCATATCGACAAGGCGTCCGGCCAAATCTCCGTGAAGGGGGCGATCGGGGTGAACTTCGGACGCCGGATGAAGGAGCTTCTCGCCCTCGCGCCGGATCCGGTCACCGTGGAGATCGAGAGCTATGGCGGCCTAACCTCCGAGGCCCTCACCGCCGCCGAGGCGATCGAGAAACGCGGCGGGGTGACCGTGGTGGCCCGAAACCACTGCGCGAGCGCCTGCCTCATCGTGCTGATGGGCGCGCAACACCGGCTGGCCGACGCCGACATATCCCTGGCCTTTCACGCCAGCTCCGCCGTCGCCCCGGTCGCGGACCGGTTCTTCGCCTGGAGCCTGATCGCCGAAGGCGAGCGCGCCGACGCTTACCTGCTGAAACGCGGCGTGCCCAAGGACTACATCGACGCCGCCAACACCGCCGGGCCCGACCAGGTCTACGAGACGCCGGCGGCGCTGGCCCTGCGCCGAGGTGTGCTGACGGGTGTCCTGGATGGCGACCGGCCCCTGACCGAGGCCGAGGTCGAGGATCACCTGGAGACCGCGCGGCCGCATCTGGCCCCCGCAGACCCGTAGCCTTGAGCCAAGGTTGGCGCCGGAGGCGCGAGCATCGACCACGCTATCGCTCGCGGCGCCGACGCCCCACCCGTGCTCATTACAAAATTCCGCGCTACGTCCGCTTCGTGGACGCCTTCCCGATGACCGTCAGTGGCAGGGTGCAGAAGGTTCTGATCAGCGACCGCATGATCGCCGAATTGGGCCTGACGGTGGGCCCAGACCGCCTAGGTCTTCCGCCAATAGGCTCCGGTCCAATCGATCTGTTCAATCTTGTCGGTGATGCCGCGCTTGTTGCGGAAGTCAGCCACGGCCTGACGGCAGGCCGGCACCGCGCCCATGTCGTCGATGATGCAGTAACCGCCGGGGGACAGCTTGTCGTAGAGCGCCTCGAAGGCCTCCATGGTGGACTGGTACATGTCGCCGTCCAGCCGCAGGATCGCCAGCGTCTCGATGGGGGCGGTGGGCAGGGTGTCCTTGAACCAGCCCTTCAGGAACCGGACCTGGTCGTCCAGCAGGTCGTAGCGGGAGAAGTTCTCCTGGACCTGCTCCAGGGAGATGGCGAGCGCCTCGTAGGTGGCGTGCTGGTCGTTGGCGTCCTGCGGATAGCTGGCGGCATCGGGTTCGGGCAGGCCTTCGAAGGAGTCGGCGCACCAGACGCGGCGGTCGGTGACGCCATGGGCCTTCAGCACCGCCCGCATCATGATACAGGCGCCGCCGCGCCAGATGCCGGTCTCGATGAAGTCCCCGGGCACGCCGCGCCGCACCACATCCTCAGCCAACAGGCGGATGTTCCGCATGCGGCGTGAGCCGATCATGCTGTGGGCCTTGCTGGGCCAGTCGCGGCCGGTCTCGCGCAGGGCCGGCTTGAAGACGCCGCCCGACCAGATGTCCTGCGGCGGATCCTCCCAGATCAGACCCAGGAGGCACCGCTCCATCAGCTGCAGATAGCTGTCTTGCAACGCGCCGACGTCTGTCATTAACGTGCCCCAAATCGCTTGGCCGGTCGGCCCCCGGCCTGAACCGGGCAAGTGCTTTCGCTCGGAGAAAAATGGATGTCAACGCCGCCGCCCACAAAGATCAATCTGGGAAGCGGCAAGGACTTCAAGCCTGACTTTCTCAATATAGACATCTCAAACTACTGGTCGCCGGACATCGTCGCCGACGTCAGCACCGACTTTCCGGAAGGCGGCCGCCAAACCTTCGAGACCACCCGGTTCGGGGAGATCGCCGTCGCCCACGGGGCCTTCGACGAGATCGTCTGCAACGACGTGCTGGAACACGTGCCCGACCTGGTGCGGACGGTGACCAACTGCCTGAACCTGCTGAAGGTGGGCGGGCTCTTCAACGTCATCGTGCCCTATGACCTGTCCTACGGGGCCTGGCAGGATCCGACCCATGTGCGGGCGTTCAATGAGCGCAGCTGCCTCTATTACACAGACTGGTTCTGGTACCTGGGCTGGTCGGAGGCCCGGTTCGTCACCCAGCGCCTGGAATATGTGGTGAGCCCGCTCGGCCGGGAGCTGCGCACCAGGGGGGAGCCGCAGGACGTCGTGGTCCGAACGCCGCGCGCCATCGACTCCATGAAGGTGACCTTCCAGAAGATCGAACTCTCCCAGAGCGACCGCGACACACTGACGAAGTTCAGCGCGCGCTGACGGCCTCCAGGGCGGCCCGCAGCATGGGCGCCTGAGGAAGGGCCCGGAAGGCGTCATGGCCGGCGCTCGCCACCGCCTGTCGCCGCTGCGGGTCTGCCAGCAGGTCCAGGCAGGCCTG
>NZ_JANPJP010000335.1:0-9144 GCF_031425575.1 Phenylobacterium sp. | reverse complement strand
CTTCGTCTTCGCCACCGGCTATGGCGACACCGGCGCGCCGCTCGGATTCGACGCCCCGATCATCCGTAAGCCCTACGACGTGACCCAGGTGGCCGCCGCGGTCTCGGCCCTGCTCAACGTGGCCGCCTAGACCTCTTCGCCGTTCAAGAATTTGATCATGGTCGCCGTCGCCGTGCGGTCCTGGATCATGAACAGGTGGCCGCCCTCGAAGAACCGCAACGTCGAGCCCTTGATCCGGCTGGCCAGGTTCTCCTGGGTCGCCGGCAGGGCGATGCCGTCATAGCGGCCCGCGGCGATCAGGGTCGGCGCCTCGATCTGGTCCAGCCGGTCCCAGGTGTCATGGTGGGCGCGGGCCTCGAGCTGACGCCGGGCGCCCATCTCGTGGCCCGGTTCCGCGCCATAGGGGTCGGCCGAACTCATGGCGATGATCTGCCTGTAGGTGTCAGGGTTGGCTTCAGCCCAGGCGGCGTCGCGGCGGGTGTCGGAGACCGGCGTCAGGTGTCTGGCGCGGGCCTCGCCCTTCAGGTGATCGATCTCGTGGAAGGGGAAGGAGGCCCCGCCCGCCCCGCCAGGCGAGGTGCAGGCCAGGACCAGACGGTCCACCCGGCGCGGATGCCGCAGGACCAGCTCCTGGGCCACCATGCCGCCGAAGGAGACGCCGACGATGTGGGCGCGCTCGACGCCCAGTTCCCCCATCAGGGCCGAAGCGTCGTCGGCATAGTCGGCCATGCTGTAGGCGACGTCGGGCTTCTCCGAACGCCCCAGGCCGCGCTGATCGTAGGAGACCATGTCGAAGGCCTTGGGAAACGGCCCGTCGAACTGGTTGGGCTTGTTGCGCAGGTCTCCGCCGGTGCCGGAGATGAACAACAGGGGCGGCCCGGACCCGGCCTGCTCGTAATAGAGATTCAGGCCGTTCACGTGGGCGGTGGGCATACGAACTCTCCCTGCCGCGACAGCGGCGTTAGCTTGGCCTAGGTTCGGACGGGCAGGGCAGCCAGGCAAGCGGGGAAGCGTCATGAAAAGCGTCGTGGTCACGGGAGTCTCCACCGGCATCGGCTGGGGGATCACAAAGGTGCTGACCGGCCAGGGTGTCCGGGTGTTCGGCAGCGTGCGGAAGGCCGCCGACGCCGACCGCCTGCGCCAGGAATTCGGCGACCGCTTCGTCCCCCTGATTTTCGACGTCACCGACGAGGCCGCCGTGCGCGCCGCCGCCGAACAGGTGCGCGTCGCCCTGGCCGGCGAGACCCTGATGGGCCTGGTGAACAACGCCGGGGTGGCCGTCGCGGGCCCCTTGCTGCACCTGCCCATCGCCGACTTTCGCCAGCAGATCGAGGTCAATCTGACCGGCGTGGTGATCGCGACCCAGGCCTTCGCCCCGCTGCTGAACGCCGGTGGCAAGGGGGCCTCGGGCCGGATCGTCAATATCAGCTCGGTGGGGGGCAAGAACGGATCGCCCTTCCTGGCGCCCTACAACGCCTCGAAGTTCGCGGTGGAGGGGCTGTCGGAGTCCCTGCGACGCGAGCTGATGCTGTTCGGCGTCGACGTGATCGTGGTGGCGCCCGGCGCGGTGGCCACGCCGATCTGGGGCAAGGCGCGCCCCGAGGACATCGAGCCCTATCGCGACACCCCCTTCTATCCGGCCCTGCAGAAGGTCCACGCCTTCATGACCTCCAGCGGCGCCGCCGGCCTGCCCCCGGAAGCTATCGGGGAGGCGGTGGCCAAGGCCCTGACCACCGCCAAACCCAAGGTCCGCTACACCGTCGCCCCCAATCCCCTGACCACCTTCATGATGGCCAACCTCCCCAGGCGCGTCGTGGACAACATGGTCGGCAAGCGGCTGGGGCTCTCTTCCTAGACCTTCGGCATCAGGATCTGCTGGGCGGCGGCGCGGGCGATCAGCTCGCCGTCCTCGCGGCGGAAGTCGGCCTCGACGGTGATCAGCTGGCGAGTGGCGGCCGTGACCCGACCCTCGATGGTCAGGGGGCGGGCGGCGCCGATCTTCACGAACTGCATCTGCAGATTGATGGTGCGGTAGTAGTTTTCGTCGGGCACGACGGTCATGGCGGCGAAGGCCAGGATCTGGTCGGCCAGGGCGGCCAGATAGCCGCCGAACAGCGAGCCGTCGCCGTTGAGGATCCGGCGCCGGCTCCCAGGTCTTGCGCACCCATCCCGGACCCCAGTCCTCCAGGGTCCCCATCCTCAAGGTCGTCACCACAGGCGGGACCTCCGTCGCCCCCGCCTTCAACGCGTCCAGCCGTTCCGTCGCCCAGGTCATTCTTGAATAGCCTCGAAGTTGTTGAGGCGCAGACAATGTGAGTTAAACTCAGGTTCGGCTACTCGCCTTCCACGGAGACCCCGGGCGCATGGCGCAATCCCAACGCCGACAACCGAGACAGGCCCGGGCGGTGGCGACCCAGGCGGCCATCTTCGAGGCCACCGCTCAGATTCTGGAGGGTCAGGGGGAGGCCGCCCTCACCACCAACGCCATCGCGGAGCGGGCGGCGATCAGCATTGGCACGCTTTACCAATACCATGCCGACAAGGCCTCGATCCTGGTGGCCATGGCCCTGGCCGAGAACGCCAAGGTGCGGACGCAGCTGATGGCGGCGGCGGGGCCGGACGGGGTCTCGCCCGCGCGGCTGGCGATCCGCGCCCAGATCGCCATCATGGCCGACCGCCCCGCCACGCGACGGGCGTGCCTGAAGGCGATCCTGGCCACCGAGCACATCGCGGCCGAGGAGAAGACCACCAACCGCCTGATCGAGCGCCACCCAGGCGACCGCCTGGACCGCTTCGTCATCAGCCGCGCGGTGATCGGGGTGATCCGCGCCGCGGTGCTGGAGGGCTCCCCGGTGCTGGCTGACCCGGGGCTGGAGGACGCCCTGGTCAAGCTGACGGAGCGCTACTCCGTATAGCCTGGCGCCTTGTGGATCGGGTCGATCCAGGCGACCCCTTCCGGCTTCTCCACCGGTTCGATGTCCAGGTTCACCACCACCGCGTCGCTGTCGCTGCGCACCAGCAGGCATTCCAGGGTCTCATCGGCCGAGGCGTTGATCTCCTGGTGCGGCACATAGGGCGGGACATAGATGAAGTCGCCGGGACCGGCCTCGGCGGTGAATTCCAGTTTCTCCCCCCAGCGCATCCGGGCCCGGCCCTTCAGGACATAGATGACGCTTTCCAGAGGGCCGTGGTGATGGGCGCCGGTCTTGCCGTCGGCGTGGATGTGGACAGTCCCCGCCCAAAGCTTTTGGGCTCCAACCCGGGCGAAGTTGATGGCCGCGGCCCGGTCCATGCCGGGTGTCTGAGGCGTGTTGGTGTCGAGCTGGTCGCCAGGGACGACACGGACCCCGGTGTGTTTCCAGGCGTCTTGCGGAATATCGGACATCGGCTCGGCCTCCGGCGCAGACCTAGACTATGCCCTTGGCCCGCAGCTCCGCCACCCTCCCGGCGGTAAGGCCCGCGAAGCCGGTCAGCACCTCGTCGGTGTGCTGGCCAAGGGCGGGCCCTGGCCAGCGGACCTTGCCCGGGGTCTCCGACATCTTCGGGAAGGCGTTCTGCATCTTGATCTTGCCGAACACCGGGTGGTCGGTCTCCACGATGGTGTCGCGCGCCTGGAACTGTTCGTTCTCCAGCATGTCCGGCGCGCGGAATATCCGGCCCGAGGGGATGCCGTCGGCCTCCAGCAGGGCCAGCAGGTCGGGCAGGGCGAAGTCCTTGGTCCAGTCGGCGATGATGTCGTCCAGCTCGCCCTGGTTCACCCCGCGCGAGGCGTGGTCGACGAACTTCGGGTCCTTGGCCAGGTCGGGCCGGCCCATCGTCTGCGCCAGGCGCGCGAAGACCGTGTCGCCGTTGCCGCCGATCAGGATCATCTCGCCCTGCGCGCAGGGATAGACATTGGACGGCGCGATGCCGGGCAGGATCGAGCCCGAGCGTTCCCGCACATAGCCGGTGAGATCGTACTCGGTGACCAGGTTCTCCATCACCGCCAGCACGCTCTCATAGAGGGCGACGTCCAGCATCTGGCCGCGGCCGGTATTGGCCCGGTGGTGCAGGGCCATGGTGATCCCCATCACCGCATGCATGGCCGTGAGGCTGTCGCCGATGGAGATGCCGGCCCGCGCCGGGGGGCGGTCGGGCTCGCCGGTGACGTGGCGCAGGCCGCCCATGGCCTCGCCGATCAGGCCGTAGCCGGCGCGGCTGGCGTAGGGACCGGTCTGGCCGAAGCCCGACACCCTGGCCATGATCAGGCGTGGATTGATGGCGGACAGGGCCTCATAGCCCATGCCCCACTTCTCCATGGTGCCGGGCCGGAAGTTCTCGATCAGGACGTCGGCCTTGGCGATCAGGTCGCCGGCGATCGCGCGGCCCTCGGGCGTGCGCAGGTCCAGGCCCACCGACTGCTTGTTGCGCCCGATCACCGGCCACCAGGGCGACAGGCCCTGGGGCAGGCTGCGGCCCCACTGGCGCATGGGGTCGCCCACCTTGGGGTCCTCGATCTTAATCACCCCGGCCCCGAAGTCCCCCAGGATCTGACCGGCGAACGGGCCGGCGATCAGGGTCCCCATCTCGATGACCACGAGGTCCTTGAGCGGACCCTCGGAGGCGGTGTCAGTCATTTGGCGGCTCTCCGGAACATGTTCACGCTTCCGTGAGTTGGGATAGGACAAGCAGGTCGTTGGACCCGCCCAGACCTCTATCTGTCAATCAGGAGCTTCCCCATGAGCCGTCATCTGCTGATCGCGGGCGCGTGCATCGCCGCCCTTTCCCTCGCCGCCTGCGGCCAGAAGGCCGACCCGGCCGGTGAGACCGCCATGCCCGCCGAACAGGCCATGGCCCCGGCCACCGCCCCGGCCATGCCGGCCACGCCGACGACGGCGGTCGACTTCGTGCCGATGGCCGCCGCCAGCGACATGTTTGAGATCGAGGCCGCCAAGGTCGCCCAGACCAAGTCGACCAACGCCGAGGTCAAGAAGTTCGCCGCCGAGATGATCGCGGCCCACACCAAGTCCAGCGCCGACCTCAAGAAGGCCATCGCCGACTCCGGCCAGACCATGACGCCCCCGACCGCCCTGCCCGCCGACAAGCAGGCCATGCTGGACAGCCTGAAGGCCGCCGACGCCGCCGGCTTCGACAAGATGTACGTCGATGGCCAGGTGGTGGCCCACCAGGACGCGCTGAACCTGATGCAGGGCTATGCCGACGGCGGCGACGTCCCGGCCATAAAGGCCTTCGCCACCGCCACCGCCCCGGTGGTCAAGGGCCACCACGACATGGCCAAGATGATGGCCGACAAGATGATGTAGGCGGCGCGGAGCCCCGCTCTTCACGCCGCGAGCGTGGGGGCGGGGTTCCCTTCCACCCGGCGCGGGCGTAAGGCGGCTCCCATGACCGATTACGTCCTTGCTCCGCCGGCCCAGGCCTGCGTTCCCGTCGAGGGCTCGAGCGCCCTCTTCCCCGTCCGCCGCATCTATTGCGTGGGACGCAACTACGCCGCTCACCGCCGCGAGATGGGGGGCGATGACCGTGATCCCCCCTTCTTCTTCGCCAAGCCCGCCGACGCCATCGTCGCGCCCGGGCCTGCGGTTCCCTATCCGCCCCGCACCGCCAACCTGCACCACGAGATCGAGCTGGTGGTGGCCCTGAAGGGCGGCGGGGCGAACGTCCCTGTCGAGAGCGCCCTGGACCTGGTCTACGGCTATGCGGTCGGCGTCGACCTGACCCGCCGGGACCTGCAGAACGCCGCCAAGGACAAGGGCCAGCCCTGGGAGGCCGGCAAGGCCTTCGACGCCTCGGCCCCGATCTCCGCCATCAAACCCTGGACCGGCCCCGCGCCCCAGGGGCGTATCGCCATCTCCGTGAACGGGACGGTCCGCCAAGAAGGCGTCGTGGCCGACATGATCTGGAACGTCGCCGAGATCATCAGTGAGGCCTCCAAGCTCTGGACCCTGGCGCCCGGCGACCTGATCTTCACCGGCACCCCGGAAGGCGTGGCGGCCATCGTGGCCGGCGACAGGATCCAGGGCGAGGTCGAAGGCGTCGGCGCCCTCAGCTTCACGGTGGGCTAAGATGAGCCTGACCCTCTATTCCCAGTGGCGCGCCACCGCCCCCTACCGCGTGCGCATCGGCCTGGCGCTCAAGGGCCTCGACTACGCCTATGAGCCCGTCGACCTGGTGGCCGGCGCCCAGCACAAGCCGGCCTATCGGGCGGTCAATATCCAGCGGCTGGTGCCGACCCTGGACCTGGGCGACGGGACCGACGTCCTGACCCAGAGCCTGGCGATCCTGGAATATCTCGACGAGACGCACCCTGAGCCGGCCCTGCTGCCCAAGGATCCGATGGACCGCGCCCGGGTGCGCGCCATGGCGGGCGTCATCGCCTGCGACATCCATCCGCTGAACAACATGCGGGTGCAGCGGGCGCTGGAAGCCATGGACGTCGCCGCCCCGCGCCGGGCCAAGTGGACCGAGCGCTGGATCGTCGACGGCTTCAACACTCTCGAACCGATGATCGCCAAGTATGGCGACGGCTTCTGCTTTGGCGACACGCCCACCATCGCCGACTGCTGCCTGATCCCGCAGATCTACTCGGCGGCCCGCTACAAGGTGGAGCTGGACGCCTGGCCCTCGATCCAGGCGGTGGGCTTGCGCTCGAAGGAGCACCCGGCCTTCATCGCCGCCCTGCCCGAAAACCAGCCGGACGCGCTCCCGGCCTAACCCAAATCCGCTCATCCCGGCGAAGGCCGGGACCCAGATTCAACCCCGGCCTTCGATCAAAAACCCCGTTCGTGTGGTTCGTGTGGTTCGTGAACAATCTTGATCGGCATCGCGGCGTCGCGATCGGAAGAATTTGAACCACGAACCACACGAACCACACGAACGGTGGATCAGCTCTGAACGCACTTGGTGCATCTGGGTCCCGGCCTTCGCCCGGATGAGCGGTTGAGGGGCGGTGATCAGCTCCCCCTGACGCGGACCCGGGCGGTCACCTTGCGGCCCTCGCCGTCGATGACCATCAGGCGGTAGAAGCCCGGCCCCTTGGGGCGCCAGACCACGCGGCCCGACACCGGGTCGCGGTCGAGGGGCTCGCCATCGATGTACCACGCCAGGCCCTCGCCCCCGGCGGCCAGGACCAGGCCCCGGGACTGGGGGCCGAAGCTCTCCACCTGCACGGCCGAACCGTCCGGCGGGAAGATCAGGCGCGGGCCGGGGGTGACGGTGTCCAGCTTCCGCAGGGCCTCCGGCGCCGCGCGGGGCGCGATGGGGCGCGGGGCGGCGGCCGGGGCGTCCAGCAGGTCGGCGACGTCGAAGAGCAGGGGCAGGGCCGCGTCGCGTCCGGTCAGGCCGCCCCGCGCGCCCCCGTCGGCCCGGCCGGTCCAGACCAGGATCACGTACTTGCCGACGATGCCTGCGGCCACCGCGTCGCGGAAGCCGTAGGACGTGCCGGTCTTGAAGGCCATCAGCGGCCGGCCCTTGGTGAGCGCCGCGGGGCTGGAGCCGGCGGGCGGCGGGGTCTCGCGCAGGATGTCCAGCACCTGGGTGGCGGCGGCCTGGCGCATCAGCCGGTCACCCCCCTGGCGCGGGCGCTTCCGGGCCTCGGCTTCCGTCCAGGCCAGCGGCTTGGCCACACCGCCGTCGCCGAGCGCCGCATAGAGCACCGCCAGGTCCCGCAGGCTGATCCCGACACCGCCGAGCGCGATGGCCAGGCCCGGCGTGCGGAGCTGCCGCCGAGGCCGGACCAGGGTCACGTCGACGGCCGCCAGCCGCGCCTCGAAGGAGGACGGCCCAACCTTTTCCAGCAATTCGACGGCGGGCACGTTGAGGGAGTGGGACAGGGCCTCCCGCGCCGTGACCTTGCCGTGGAAGACCCGGTCGAAGTTCTCCGGTTGGTAGTCGGCGAAGCGGCGCGGGGCGTCGTTGATCTCGGTGTCAGGCGCCGCGACGCCGTCGTCGAAGGCGAAGCCGTAGATGAAGGGCTTCAGGGTCGATCCCGGCGAGCGGATGGCGCGGGTCATGTCGATCCAGCCGCTGGGACGCTCCAGGCCACCGGAGCCGACGGCGGCGCGGACGGCGCGGCTCTTGATCTCCACCACCAGGATTGCGGCGGTGTCCTCCGGCCCCTGGGCGCGGGAGACGGCGGCGGCCAGGGGCTCCAGCCGCGACTGCAGGCCGGCGTCGATCGTCGAGACCACCGAGGCCTGGGAGGCGGGCGCGGCGCGGGCCAGTTCTCCCGCCGCATGCCAGGCCATGGCGGGGAAGGGGGCGCGGCCGGGTAGGGGCTCGCTGTCGGCCTCGCTGGCCTCGGCCTCGGTCATGCGTCGGGTGCGCACCATCTTGTCCAGCACCGCGCGGCGGGCGGTGCGCGCGGCATCAGGGCGGCGGTCGGGTCGCCGGGCCTCCGGCGACTGGGGCAGGGCGATCAGCAGGGCCTGCTCGCTGTTGGTCAGGGTCTCCGGCTCATGGCCGAAATAGGAGAGGCTGGCGGCCCGCACCCCCTCCAGGTTGCCGCCGTAGGGAGCCAGCGTCAGGTAGAGGGCCAGGATCTCGCGCTTGGAATAGCGGGCCTCGATCTGCACCGCCCTGATCATCTCGATCAGCTTGGCGCCGAGGGTGCGGGGACGGGGCTCCAGCAGGCGGGCGGTCTGCATGGTCAGGGTGGAGGCGCCGGAGGTCACCCGGCCGCGCACCGCCGCCGAGCCCGCCGCCCGGAGCACGGCGATGGGGTCGACCCCGGGATGCAGCCAGAACCGGGCGTCCTCGATGGCCACCAGGCGTCGTTGAAAGACCTTGTCCGTCCGCGACAGATCGGCCCGGATCCGCCATCGCCCGTCCTCCACCGGCAGGGCGCGCAGCCAGGCGCCGCGCTGGTCCAGGGCCACCGGCGAGGACCGCTGGGCGCGGCTCAGGTCCGGCGGCAGCAGGGCGTCCAGGGCGAACGCCGCTGTCTCGACCGCGAGCAGGACGATGAGGGCGAGTGTGATGCGTCTAACTGTTCCCTTCTCCCCTTGCGGGAGAAGGTGGCCCTGCGGAGCAGGGTCGGATGAGGGGTCGCTCAGACCTCTCCGTCCAACCCTCGCCAACAGCGCGTCGAGGGCGGCGCGACCCCTCACCCGACCGTCCTTCGGACGGCCACCCTCTCCCACAAGG
>NZ_JANPJP010000334.1:0-1725 GCF_031425575.1 Phenylobacterium sp. | reverse complement strand
CGGCGGCTATGTGCTCACCAAGCGGCGGCTGGACGAGACCGTGCCGATCGGCAACGCCGCCATGGCCGACCGCACCTTCATCGAGTGGGACAAGGACGACATCGACGCCATCGGCCTGATGAAGGTCGATATCCTGGCGCTCGGCATGCTGACCGCCCTGAAGCGCAGCTTCGACATGCTGCCGCCCCTGGAGGACGGGACTGTCATCAGCGACATCGCCCACATCCCGCAGGAGGCGCCCGAGGTCTATGACATGCTCTGCAAGGCCGACTCCGTGGGGGTCTTCCAGGTGGAGAGCCGGGCCCAGATGTCGATGCTGCCGAGACTGCGGCCTCGCAAGTTCTACGATCTGGTGATCGAGGTCGCCATCGTCCGGCCGGGCCCCATCCAGGGCAACATGGTCCATCCCTACCTGAAGCGCCGCGCCGACCCGAGCCAGGTCAGCTATCCGCGACCCTCGGAGGGCTTCGACCAGAAGGAGATGGAGCGGATTCTCAAGAAAACCCTGGGGGTGCCGCTCTTCCAGGAACAGGCCATGCGGATCGCCATCGAGGGCGCCAATTTCAGTGACACCGCCGCCGACGGCCTGCGCCGGGCCATGGCCACCTTCCGACACCACGGCAATGTCGGGGAATACGGCGAAAAGTTCATCGCCGGCATGCTGGCCAAGGGCTACGACGAGGAGTTCACCAACAACTGTTTCGGCCAGATCGAGGGCTTTGGCTCCTACGGCTTCCCGGAAAGCCACGCCATCAGCTTTGCTTTGCTGGTCTACGCCTCGGCCTGGGTGAAGTGCTTCTGGCCCGACGCCTTCTGCGCCTCCCTGCTCAACAGCCAGCCCATGGGCTTCTACCAGCCGGCCCAGCTGGTCCGCGACGCCCGCGAGCATGGGGTGGAGGTGCGCGCCCCCGACGTGATGGCCAGCGACTGGGACTGCACCCTGGAGCCGCTGCAAGGCCAGCGCCTGCGCGCCGTCCGGCTGGGCCTGCGTCAGATCAAGGGCTTCAAGGAAGACGACGGGAAGACCTTGGTGAAGATGCGCGCCGCCGGCGTCCGCACGCTCGAGGCCTTCGCGCGCGGCCTGTCGCGACGGGCCATGGAGCTGCTGGCCGAGGCCGACGCCTTCGCCGGGATGGGCCTGAGCCGCCGCCAGGCCCTGTGGGCGGTGAAGGGTCTGGTGGGGGAGACCAAGGTCGAGACCGACGCCCCCCTGCTGGCCGCGATGGACCGTCCGGAGGTCCAGGTCGAGCTGCCCCTCATGAGCCTGCCCATGAACGTCACCGAGGACTACCGCACCACGCGCCTGTCCCTGAAGGCCCACCCCTGCGAGTTCTTCCGGGGCGAACTGGCCCAGGCCGGGGCGGTCCCGGCGGTGGCGCTGAAGCATATGCGCGACCGGCGGTGGACCTCGGTGGGGGGGATCGTCCTGGTGCGCCAGCGGCCGGGCACCGCCAAGGGGGTGGTGTTCATGACCCTGGAGGACGAGACCGGGATCGCCAATATCGTCATCTGGAAGGACGCCTTCGAGGCCAACCGCCGGCTGGTGATGACCGCCTCCCTGCTGCAGGTCCACGGCCAGCTGCAGATCGAGAGCGATGTGGTCCACCTGGTGGCCAAGAGCTTCACCGACCTCTCCCACCTCACCGCCCGCCTGCGCGACGAGGGGCCGGCGGCGGATTCCGGACGCAAGGCGGGGGGCCTGATCCACAGCCGCGATTTCCACTA
>NZ_JANPJP010000333.1:0-2091 GCF_031425575.1 Phenylobacterium sp. | reverse complement strand
GGCCCGCTGCCGTTCGGCGCGAAGCGTGTTGTAGAGATCCATCTCCGCCCATCGGGCCAGGATCTGCGGCTCCTTCTGCGGCAGGCCCGCGCGCATGGGGAACGGGGTTTCGGGAAGGAAGACGGTCTCGCGGTAGTCGCGCGAAGGTGTGTCGGCGTCGTCGGCCATGATCTTTTCCAGGCTGGTCCGGGGTGGTCCCCGGTTCGGCCTACACGGCTCGCGCCGCTTCGTTGACCGGGGATGACGGGTTTCAAATGGAACCCGGCGCGCGCTTGAACGGAACCGTCCGACGGCGTCACGCCGGGCGGATAATTCGCACGTCTGTCCGAACCAAAAACATGGGCGTGGCTCTATCAGAGCTAGGCGAGGGCGTCATCCCTCTGTGCGTCGGCAGCGCCCCCTCCACCCTTCGGGTCCCCCTCCCCCGAAATCGGGGGAGGTATTTGCGCGCCTCGAACCTCCCCTGCGAAGCGGGGGAGGGGGACCACGAAGTGGTGGAGGGGGCGGTGGGCTGGCGCCCTACACCCCGAGCACAGCCCGCGCCGCCTTCGCGTCCGCCATCACCTGTTCGGTCATGATCTCCAGGCTCTCGAATTTCTCCTCAGGGCGCAGGAAGGCGATCAGGTCGGTTTCGATGATGCGGTCGTAGATGTCCTCGTCGAAGTCGAACAGCCAGACTTCGAGCAATGGCTCGGTGACGCCATGCACCGTCGGATTGACGCCGATGTTGGCGACGCCGGGCAGTTCGCGGCCGTCCGACAGCCGGGTGCGGGTGGCGTAGACCCCGTAGCGGGGCGTCACATAGTCGGCCAGGGCCACATTGGCGGTGGGGAAGCCCAGGGTGCGGCCCAGCTGGCGGCCGCGCTGGACCGGGCCCTCAATGGCGAAGGGGCGGCCCAGAATCTCGGCGGCCACGTCAGGCTTGCCCTCGCGCAGGGCGGTGCGCACGGCGGTGGAGGAAAACTTGTCGCCGCTTTCATCGCCGTAGGGTGCTGCCACGGAAACCCCAAACCCCATCTCCCGGCCATAGGCGGCCATGGTGTCGGGCGTGCCAGTGCGGCCCTTGCCAAAGGAATTGTCGAACCCCACCGACACATGGCGCGCGCCAAGACCCTGATGCAGCACATCGGCGGCAAACGCACGGTCGGTCATGCCGGCCAGCTCCGGCTCCAGCGGCAGGACATACAGCATGTCCACGTTCAACGCTTCCAGCGCCCGGGCCAGCTGGTCGGTCTTCATCAGGCGAAAGGCGGGCTCGTCAGGCCGGAAGTAGACGCGGGGATGCGGATCAAAGGTGATGACGCCCAGCGGCGCGCCCAGGTCCCGCGCAGCCTCGGCGGCGAGCGCGATCACCTGCTGGTGGCCCAGGTGGACGCCGTCGAAACTGCCCATGGCCACAGCCGCGCCACGGTCGTGGTCCGCAAGATCCTTCCAGCCGCGAATGACCCGGATGCGCTTCATGCGGTCCGTCTGGGGGCGATGACCACGGCCTCACCGTCCATGACGGTCTTGCCGCCGACCTCGCAGACGGTTTCCAGGGTGACCCGGCCCTTGGCCTCGTCCAGCGCGGTGACGGTGGCGCGTGCCACCACGACATCGCCGATCTTCACCGGGCGACGGAACCGCAGAGACTGCGACAGATAGATCGCGCCAGGACCCGGTAACCGCGTTCCCAAGATGGCGGAGATATACGCCGCCGACAGCATGCCGTGAGCGATCCGCTCGCCGAATGTGGTGGTGGCCGCGTAGGTCTCGTCCAGATGCACCGGGTTGTTGTCGCCGGACACCTCGGCGAAGGCCTCGATATCGGCGGCGCCGACCACGCGGCTGGTCTCCACCGCCTGGCCGACGGTCAGTTCATCGAAATAGAAACCCTGCACGGTTCGCTCCCCTGGCGGTCTGGTCGCCGCCGCGTCTCACCAGACCATATCGGCCATGGTCCACGTCGCGTGAAGCCCGTCCTGCCGCAACAGGTCGATCACCACCGGCATATTCAATCCTTCCGGCCCCACAGTCTCGGCGCCATGGATGCCGTTGGCCACGAACAGCACGTCCAGACCACGGGCGTTGGCGCCCCGGATGTCGGTCGGC
>NZ_JANPJP010000332.1:0-1804 GCF_031425575.1 Phenylobacterium sp. | reverse complement strand
TCGAAGGCGACCCCCATCGTCGTCGTCGCCGCCTCATGCCAGTCCTTGCGGGTGCGGGCGTAGATCAGGCAGTCGGCCGGATCGCCCGACCCGAACCCCGAACTGCGCAGCAGCCCCTCGCGGGTGAAGCCGCAGCGCTCGGCCAGCTTCCACGAGGCGGTGTTCCAGGTCTCGATGATCAGCTGCTGGCGATAGACGCCCGGCCGCTCGGAAAACAGCAGGTCGGAGAAGGCCCGCACCGCCGGGGCGGCCAGGCCACGCCCCCGGTCAGCCGGATCGTGCAGGATGTAGCCCAGCTCGAAGCCGTGGATGCAGGGCGCCGCGCGGTAGAACTGGCAGGTTCCCACCAGTCGTCCCTGCGCCTCGATGGCCACCGCCCCGCACTCCTCGGTCCAGAACCCGGTGGCGGCGAAGGTCTCCGCCAGCCGGTCGGGCGCGGTCATGGGCTCGGTGATGGACAGCGTGAAGGGATAGCGCGCGACCTGCTCGAGGTCGGCGGCGGCGATGCGGCGAATAGTCATGGGAAGCCTTTGGACATGAGGGAACGTGCCCGCCTGGCGGCGGGGGAGGGCGCTCGGGGCGCCGATGTCCGGGGTCAGGCCATGGGGCGAGGCTAGCCGAGAACGCCGCGCGGTCAATGCACGCCCGACGCCGGGTCACCCTTCCGCCTCCAACAACCCCGCCCTAAGGTCTCGCCAACGAAATCGAGAGGAAACACCATGGCCCAAGACACCCAGCTCGCCGGCAAGACCTGCTTCGTCGCCGGCGCCTCCAGCGGCATTAACCTCGGCATCGCCAAACGCTTCGCCGCGGCCGGCGCCAATGTCGTCATCATCAGCCGCAGCGAGGAGAAGATCGCCGCCGCCGCCAAGGAGGTCTCCACCTTCGGCAAAGAGTGCATCGGCATCGCCGCCGACGTCCGCGACTACGCCGCCGTCGAGGCGGCCCTTCGTCGAACCCACTCGGAGTTTGGTGAAATCGACATCGTGCTGTCGGGCGCGGCCGGCAACTTCGTGGCCCCGGCGCTCGGCATGAGCGCCAACGGCTTCAAGACCGTGGTGGACATCGACCTGATCGGCACCTTCAACGTCCTTCGCGCCTCCTTCGAGTTCCTGCGCCGGCCGGGGGCGTCGCTAATCTCCATCACCGCCGGCCAGGGCGAGCGCGCCAGCCTGTTCCAGTCCCACGTCTGCGCCGCCAAGGCGGGCATCAACATGCTGACCAAGTGCCTGGCGCTGGAGTGGGGACCCGGCGGCGTCCGCGTCAACGCCATCTCGCCCGGTCCCATCGCCGACACCGAGGGCATGGCCCGCCTGGCGCCGACCGCAGAGGCCGAGGAACGGGTGAAGAGCCGCAACCCGATGCGCCGCTACGGGACCAAGGACGAGATCGCCGACATGTGCCTGTTCCTCTCCTCGGATCAGGCCAAGTACGTCAACGGCGCTATCATCCCGGTCGACGGCGGCTCCGGCTGCGGCGACGCCTCGGGCAACGCGCTCGCCAACTACGCCTAAGCCAAGGGCCTTCTCCTCCCCCGTTCGCGGGGGAGGGCCAAGGCTCAGCCCTTGCGGCCCAACACCCCGCCGACCCAGGCCATGGGCAGGGCGGTGACCACCAGGGCGATGGGATACCAGTGCGGCGCCAGGTTCATGTTCCAGGTGGTCGCCACGCCGAGGATGGCCAGGGCCGCGCCCACCGCGCCCAGGATCAGGGCGTGCAGCAGGGGCCGGGCCGGCGCCAGCCGCGCGGCGACGAAGCTCCCGAAGGCCCCGAACGCCATGCGGTACGAAAGCGCCAGCAGGTT
>NZ_JANPJP010000331.1:0-5504 GCF_031425575.1 Phenylobacterium sp. | reverse complement strand
TGGCGAGGGCGGCGACCTGGGCCTGGGCCAGGTTGAGGTCTTCCGCCCACAGCTCCGCATGGCTGGGGAAGCCCAGCCACATGGCCTTGTGCGGCGCCCACTCGGCGGGAACGAGAACGGTCATCGGCGGCCCTTGTGTTGGCTGCGCGAAATGGGCGGTGGGACGTGGTTCGTCAAGCGGCCTGAGGGGAGGTGAGTCGCGCGCATCTCTGTTTGGGCTGAGCGAGGGGGTGGGACCCGACCCTCTCCGCTCGTCCCGGCGAAGGCCGGGATCCAGGTCATAGGGCGTGAGTTGCGCAAGGAGACCTCGAGGCGGCGGATGAATCTGGGTCCCGGCCTTCGCCGGGATGAGCGGATTTTTGAAACGAAAAAGGGCGGCCCGAGAGGGCCGCCCTGTCCGCGAAAGCGATGTCGTAAGGCTTAGAACTCGTAGCGCAGGGTGACCTGGGCGTACCAGAGCGAGCGATCGTTGTTGATTGTCCTGGTCGTCGCGGTCGAGCTGAAGTTCGAGTAGCGATAGGTGTCGCAGACGGCGCTGCCGGTGCCCGAGGCCACGCCGGCGGCGTTGGCGCAGGCCGCGTCGATGATGCGGTTGTTGCCCTGGCCGGACCCCGTGGAACCGTATTCCTCGACGATACCCCACTTGTCGTTGACGAGGTTCAGCACGTTCTGGATGTCAAAGACGATCTTGAACTTGTGACCGGCGTTCAGGCCCGGGAACTCCTGGCTGATCTGCAGGTCGAGCTGGTTTACGTCCGGGTTCTTGATGGAGCCCTTCTCGACAATGCCGTTGTTGCCGAGATCGAACTTGTTCACCGCGTTGACGAAGTTGTCGCGGGTGGTGGCGGTGTCGAAGAACACATTGCCGATCTGCAGGTCGGTCTTGTTGGTGTCGCCGGCGATGTCCGGAACATAGAGCAGGTAGGCCGAGCGGTTGGTGCCGAATGTCGGGCTGCGGTTGCCGCCGGCGCTTCCCATGGTGGCGTTCACGGGACGGCCGGTGCGGGTCTCGCCGAACATCGAGAACCGGGTCGGGAAGTTGGCGACGAACTCATGCTTGTAGCTGAGTTCGAACTTGGCCCGGTCGCTGACCTCTTCGTAGCCCCTGCCGTAGGCGTCGCGGTTGAAGTCGTCGCCCGTGGCCTGGCTGGCGTAGAGCGAACCGGCGGTGGTGCCGAAGCGGGTGCCGGCGGTTTCTTCTTCGAGGCGCTGACGGGCATAGCCCAGCGAGGCGCTGAGACCGAAGTCGAAGTCCTTCTGGAGGCCGACCCCGATGACGTAACCCTTGCCCTCCTCGGTGTTGTAGACGAGCAGGTCGCGGGTCACCGGAGCGTTGGTGCCGCCGATGCCGGACGCGGCGCGGGCCGTGTCGCTGATCTGGAGGCCGTCATAGCGGACGCGGCCGTCGGGGGTGCGGGCCAGCGCGCCGTTGATGACCAGCGGGCGCGCCCGCAGGTCCTTATAGGCGATGGCGTCGCGCACCGTGGTCTGCACGAAGTCGACCGAGAGCTTCGTGTCCCACGGCAGGTCGTACTGGCCCGACAGGAAGAACTTCCAAGACGACGGGGTCTGGAAGCCCGGGGTGAAGGCGATGGTCTCGCCCGCCGCCGGGATGCCCGCGGGGGTGACCAGGCTGGTGACGCCGGTCGGCAGGTCGTAGCCGAAGCGGGGATCGGCGACGTTGATGTTCAGGCCCGAGGCGCCATTGGCCTGGGTGAAACCGGCGGTGTTGCCCAGTTCGCTGAAGGTGCCGTTGGCGTTGCGGACGATGTTGACCCCGGCGGCGGCGAAGCCGGTCGTGGAGAAGGCCGTGGAGATCAGGACGTCCGGCACGCCGCCGGAGAACAGGCCAAAGCCGCCGTTGATGCGGTAGGGCTTGCCTTCCGGCTTCCAGTTGAAGGCCACGCGCGGCATCAGGATCGAGAGGCCGTCATAGGTCTGCTGGTTGGAGAAGCCGTTCCGCGCCGTGAAGTTCGGGTTCAGGATCGGCTTGTCGTCGGTCTTGTACCAGTCGTAGCGGAAACCGGCGGTGACCTGCAGGTCCTCGGTGACGTCCAGGATGTCCTGGAAGTAGAGGCTGTTCTGCTGGTATTCGAACAGGGCGGCGGCGTCGCGCGGGTTGCCCGAGGGCGCGTTGGAATAGACCAAGCGGTTGGCGCGGCCGGCCTGGAAGTCGGCGATGGAGTCGAAGTAGTAGACCCCGTCGCTGTCCGGCACGAACAGGTTGACGATTTCAAGGTTCTGGCTCTCGAAGCCCACCTTGAACAGGTGTTCGCCCAGCGAATATTCCGCCTTGGCCTGGACCTGGAAGTTGTGGGTCTCAAGCTCGTTGGCCTGACGGAAGCTGTCGGGACCGATACGAACCAGGCCGGCAGGGCTTTCGCAGGTCGTCAGGCTGGCGGGGTTGCTGGTGGCGGCCGAGCAGATCTGCAGTTCGGCGAACTCCTGGCCGGCCGGCGGGTTCTGGCGGCGCTCATAGTCACGATAGGAGACACGCAGCTGGGTGGTCAGCTGGTCGGTCCAGCGCGAGTTCAGTTCGCCAACGTAGGAATAGTCCTCGTCACCCGAGAGGTAGAAGTTCGACGACAGGCTGGCGGCGTTGTTGTTCAGGTTCGAACGGGCCACCGATTCCGACAGGGCGTAGCGGTAGGTGAACGAGGCGCGGTGGTTGTCGCTGATGTTCCAGTCGACCTTGGCCGAGTACTTCTCATCGATGATGGCGCCCGTCCGCGGGATGATGCCCGGGTCGAAGTCCGTCGCGTAGGTGTTGTTCAGGATATTGGTGACCTGGTCGATCTGCGCCTGGGTGATCCCGGTGAACGAGTTGGGGAAGCCCTGGCCGGCCGGGCCGAAGCCAACCTGATCGGAGGTCTCATAGAGTTCGTAGGACAGGGCGAAGAACAGCTTGTCCTGCAGGATCGGGCCCGCGAGGAAGGCGCCGTAGTTGGTCTGGGTGATGGTCTGCTTCACCGGCTTGTCGCGCAGCGAGTCGCCCACCATGCCGTCGTTCAGGTAGTTGGTGAAGACGCTGCCGTGGAAGTCGTTGGTGCCCGAGCGCAGGACGATGTCGATGGAGCCGCCCTGGAAGTCGCCGTTCTGCACGTCATAGGGAACCGACTGGATCGTGAACTGCTCGATGGCGTCCAGCGAGATCGGGCCGCGGCGGGTGGGCACGCCGCCGGAGTTCAGGCCGAAGT
This sequence comes from Phenylobacterium sp., assembly GCF_031425575.1. Classification (GTDB taxonomy): domain Bacteria; phylum Pseudomonadota; class Alphaproteobacteria; order Caulobacterales; family Caulobacteraceae; genus Phenylobacterium. The sequence goes on along the minus strand of NZ_JANPJP010000331.1, from coordinate 2,307 downwards.
CATCCTGCACCGGGGAGCCGTCGATGGTGATGCGGTTGGACTTCGGGTTCGAACCGGCGATGGAGATGCCGCCGTCGGCGCTGGTGTTGGCCGAGGCCAGCAGGTTGCGGCGGGCGAGGTCGCGGATGTCGCGGGTGACCGAAACCACCGACTCGATGCCTTCGCGGCCGAGGGTGGTGTTGGCGCCGGAGTTTTCCGAGGTGACGTCGCGGGCGGCGGTGACGACGAACTCGTCCACCGTGGTTTGAGCGATCAGGTCGAAGTCCAGGCGGACACTGTCGCCCTGGGCCAGGTTGATGCCGGTCAGCGTCTTGGTTTCGTAGCCGGGGGCGGTGACGGTGATGCTGTAGGGACCACCGATCCGCAGGCCGCGGGCGTCGAAGACGCCGTCGGTGTTCGGCGCGGTGACCGAACGGGTGCCAGAGGGGGTGTGAACCAGGGTGACCGAGGCGTTGCGGACGATACTGCCGTCGTCGCCGGTCAGCTGGCCGCGCACAGCGCTGGTGGTGTCCTGCGCGTAGACGGCGCTGGACATGGCGAGCGCGAGCGCGCTCAGAGCTGCGCCACCGGCGAGCCGCTTCATCGAAGTCATTGGAAATCCCCTATCCATCAGTGGGGGCCAGCCCAGGACCCCTCGCGTTGAAGTCCCTATAGCGCCAAAAAAGTGGTGGTTGGTGACGGATTTGTTACGACATCATGTCCTGTCGGGAGTGCTGCTTTAAAGACACGCATTCGCTTTACAGGGTGCCTCCGCCACGCCACCGTCCGCCGCCAAACAGGGATAGATCGCTTGGCCGACAACGCTTCGTCCGCCCCCGGGGCGGGCGCCTATTGGAGAGGCGCCCTGCTGCTGGCCTTGGGTCTTACGGCGGTGCGGCTGACGGCGCTGTTCGTCACCCCCCTGGAGCTCTATCCGGACGAGGCCCAGTACTGGCTTTGGTCGCGGACCCTGGACTGGGGCTATTTCTCCAAGCCGCCAATGATCGCCTGGACGATCTGGGCCACCACGGCGATCGGCGGGAACAGCGAGCCCTGGGTGCGACTGGCCGCGCCCTTCTATCACCTGGGCGCGACCCTGGCGGTGTTCGGGATCGGCCGGCGGCTGTACGGGCCCGCCGTCGGGTTCGCCGCCTGCGCCCTCTACGCCCTGATGCCGGGGGTGCAGATCTCGTCCCTGGTCATCGCCACCGATGCGGCCCTGCTGTTCTTCCTGTCGCTGTCGCTGCTCACCTATGTTGAGCTGCCCTTGGCCCAGGGGCGCCGGCGCGTGCTGACGGCGGGCGCCTTCGGGGCGGCGGTGGGGCTGGCCTTCCTGTCCAAGTACGCGGCGGTCTACGCCCTGATCGGGCTGACCCTGCATCTGCTGATCAGCAGAGAGGCGCGCGGTGTCTGGGACTGGAGGACGGCGGCGGCGGCGCTCGGCGCCTTCCTGCTGATCCTGTCGCCCAACCTGGCCTGGAACGCCGCCCACGGATTCGCCACGGTCCAGCACACCGCCGCCAACGCCGCCTGGGGCGGGCGCAAGCTGTTCAACCTTCCCGAGCTCGGCGAATTCCTGGTCTCGCAGTTCGGGGTGTTCGGGCCGATCCCCTTCGCGGTGCTGATGGGGGGGCTGGCGCTGCTGGCCCTGCGCCGGCGGCTGACCCCGGCCGACCTGACCCTGCTGTGCTTCTGCATTCCGCCGTTCCTGATCGTCACCACCCAGGCCTTCATCAGCCGGGCCAACGCCAACTGGTCCGGGGCCGGATACGTGGCCGGATCGATCCTGGTGGCCGCCTGGCTGATGCGCTGGCGGGCCAAGGGTTGGCTGATCGGCGCGGTGGCCACCCAGGCGGTGATCGCGACGGTGTTCCTGGCCTGCGTGATCAGCCCGGCGGTGGCGGAGAAGATCGGGGCGGCCAATGGCTTCAAGCGCGCCAAGGGCTGGGCGCAGACGGTGGAGGCCATCACCGCGCGGGCCGGCGCCGAGCGCGGCCTGACCGCCGTGGCGGTGGACGACCGGTTCCTGTTCAACGCCTCAGCCTATTACGGCCGCGACTTCTTCGGGGCGGTGAACGCCCCGCCCCTGAAGATGTGGGTGCGCGAGGCCCATGCCCAGAACCAGGCCGAGACCACCGATCCCCTGACGCCCGCCAGCGGGGCCCGGGTGCTGGCCGCCAGCCTGGACCTGATCTACCGCGACGAGCTGGCCCAGGACTTCCAGGCGGTGTCGGGCCGCGAGATCCACAGCGTCATGCTGGACAGGAAGCGCAAGCGGCGGACGGAGCTGTTCATCGGCGAGGGCTACGCGCCGCTGCCCCGCGATCC
>NZ_JANPJP010000330.1:0-4034 GCF_031425575.1 Phenylobacterium sp. | reverse complement strand
GGCGATGTAGTTGCCGTGGTTCAGCATCCACTTGGGGAAGGGCAGGAAGCTGATGTCCAGCTCGCCCTGCGGGCCGAGCATCACGAACTTGTCGCGGGTGACCTTGGTCTCCAGCGGAACGCCCAGCTCTTGCCAGTTCGGCAGCAGTTCGTTGATGCCGCTGGGATCGATGACCGCACCGGAGAGGATGTGGGCGCCGACCTCGGAGCCTTTTTCGAGAACCGCGACGGAGATTTCCGTCCCGGCCTTCTCGGCCAGTTGCTTTAGGCGGATCGCGGCGGAGAGGCCCGAGGGGCCGGCGCCGACGATCACCACGTCGTACTCCATGGCCTCGCGTTCGATGACGTCGCTCATGATCCCCTCAACTCCTCTGGGCCGCGCGTCAGGGGTTCCCCTCCCCTTACGCCGCGCGGCGTTGATCCGTTCGCCGACTTATCGGAAGCTTGCCGGTCGCCGGTCAAGGGTGAACTCCGTCGCAACAACGATTACAAGGACGCATGACCCTCGCCGCTCGTGACATCGCCGCCGAAAGCCTGCTCGCCTTCTGGGCCGAGGCCGGCGTCGACGCCATGCTGCTGGACGAGCCCTATGACCGCATCGAGGCCGGCAAGATCGCCCCGATCCGCCTGCCGGAGAAGCCGGTCGCCGCCCCGATCGCCGCCCGCGCAGCCCTTGTCGCCGGTCCCGACGTTTCCAGCGCCATCGCCGAGGCGAGACGCCTGGCCGCCGCCGCGCCGGACCTGGAGGCCCTGAAGGCCGCCATCGAGGCCTTCGATGGCTGCCCCCTGAAGTTCGAGGGCGCCGCGCGCCAGTCGGTCTTCTATCGCGGGTCGCTCACCGCGCCCTTGATGGTGATCGGCGAAGCTCCAGGACAGGAGGAGGACATTCAAGGCGCCCCCTTCGTGGGCCGCGCCGGTCAGCTGCTGGACCGGATGTTCGCCGCCGCCGGCCTCACCGACCAGGTGTTCATCACCAACTCGGTGTTCTGGCGTCCGCCCGGCAACCGCAACCCCTCCCCCGGGGAGCAGCTGGTCTGCGCGCCGTTCCTGGAACGGGCCATCGAACTGCTGAAGCCGCGCATGCTGCTGCTGGTGGGCGGGCCGTCGGCCAAGTCCATGCTCAAGCGGGAGGAAGGCATCCTGTCCCTGCGAGGCCGCTGGTTTGAATGGAAGTCCGCCGACGGCGCCATCGAGCTGCCGGCCATGCCGACCCTGCACCCGGCCTTCCTGCTGCGCCAAGCGGCGGCCAAGAAGAAGGCGTGGAGTGACCTGCTGACGCTCACCGAGCGCCTCAATCGGCCGGAACGTCCTTAACGGCGCCGCCTGCGGCGCGAACGCACTTTCTCTTCATCAATAAGGGCTCTAAAGCTCCCAGGTCGTTGAGAAAAAGGGTCACGCCAGACCAGCGAAGACGCGGCGGCGTGAGAGTGGGCATGACGCAGACCAAGCGCGTGCGGATCGCGGCCCTGGCCCTGATCTGCGCCACGATCGCGGGAAAGGCGCTGGCCGGCAGCCCGCAAGTCCTAACGCCGGCCGACGCCCAGGCCTACGCCCGGGCCTTCGAGGCGGTGGACCGCGGCGACTTCATCGACGCCACGATGCAGACCATCGAGATCAGCGACCCGTCGCTCTCCGGCTACGTCACCTATCGCGGCCTGATGCATCCGACGGCGCACAAGTCCAACTTCGACGAGCTGTCGGGCTGGCTGTCGCGCTACGCAGACCTGCCGGTGGCCGAGCGCATCTACACCCTGGCCAGCAAGCGCAAGACGCCGGACCTAGCCGCCCCCGCCGTGCCCAGCCTGATCGGGACCGACTGGAGCAAGATCGAGCTGGTGCCTCCGGGCTCCGGCGGCCCCTTCGACGCCGACAACGCCCGCCTGGCCCGCGAGGCGTTCTATTCCGGCGATTCCAAGCGCGCCCTGGAGCTGGCGCGGGCGGTCGGTGAACGCTGGATCGCCGGCATGGCCGCTTATCGCCTGCGCCGCTACGACCAGGCCGAGGCGGAGCTCTCGAAGCTGGCCCAGGACACCGAGGAAGACATCTGGGTGCGGGCTGGCGCAGCCTATTGGGCAGCCCGCGCCGCAGAGGCCGGCGGCCATTCCGACCGGGCCGCGACCCATCTGCGCCGGGCGGCCGGTTCGCCGCACACTTTCTACGGCATGATCGCCGAGCGTCAGGTGGCCCTGCGCGGCCTCGGTCCCGCAACGCCGCTCTCGGAGGCCCGGGCCTATCAGCCGCGGGCGCGCAATGTCCTCAAGGCCTCCTACGGCGGCCCCACCGCCGACGTGACCCGGATGATGCGCGAGGACGCCCGGGCTCACCGCGCCGCGGCCCTAGCCCAGATCGGCCGCGTGCCTGAGGCCGGCCAGGAGCTACGTGCCGGCCTGGCCCTGACCCGCACTCCGGCGGACCGGGCGCGCTGGATGCAGCTGGCCGCCGTCATCAACGAGGGGCTGGCCCAGGACATGGCCGCCGCCGGTCCCGCGCGCCGCCGGGGCGAGCCCGACTATCCCACACCGAACCTCAATCCCCGCGAGGGCTTCAAGATCAGCAAGGCCCTGGTCTACGCCATTGTGCGCCAGGAGAGCCGCTTCAATCCCGGCGTGGTCTCCCCGGCCGGCGCCGTGGGCCTGATGCAGCTGATGCCCGACACCGCGGCCCACGCCACCGGCAACGCCCGGCTGCGCGACGACATGAGCCCGCTGTTCGACGCCGGCTACAACCTCAAGGTCGGCCAGGACTACGTCACCTGGCTGATGGGCGAAGGGGTCGGCTACGACATCCTGCGGACCGTCGCGGCCTACAACGGAGGCCCGGCCACCCTGCAGAAGACCGCCCGGATGCTGGGCGAGGACGACGAAAGCCTGATGGTCATCGAGTGCATGCCGGCGCCGGAGACCCGCAACTACGTCGAACACGTCATGGCCGCCTACTGGACCTACCAGAAGAAGTTCGGCCAGGAATCCCGCACCCTGGACGCCCTGGCCACCGGCCAGAAATACATCGACGCCCGCTGGGACGCCCCCCTGCCCCCGGCCAAGGTCGAGGTGGCCGAGGACGAGGACGTCAACGACCCGGACAAGGCCGACAAGAAGGCCAGGCGCCTGAAGCGCGGCTGAGGCCTCGCTTCGTCCTCAATCTGCGACTAGCTCTGTGCGACCGACCTTAGCGGCCGGGCCCGACGCATGCGGTCATCGGAGACCAGATTGAGCGACGCACCCCGCAAGAAGCGCCTGCCCCTGCGCTGGCTGAGCCTGGCCGAGATCGTGGGCGTGGTGGCCGTGGTGGTGGCCGTCCTGGGCTATTGGGACAGCCATCGGGAGCGGACGCAGACCTCCCGGGAGAAGGCTCTGGCCGCCCGCGAGCGACAGGTCGAGGCCCGCGCCAATGCGCTGAAGCAGACCTTCCTGATGACCGGAACCCTGGAAGGCTCGGGCGACCGCATCCGCCTGGCCTCCCAGCGGCCCGAGCAGGTGATCCAGACCCAGACCCTCTGGTTTCCCAGGCAGGTGCGCCCCAGCAGCGTCGAGACCACTGGCAATCCGCGCCTGGAGGTGAGCTGGGTCGAGGACGGCCTGCGCAAGACCAAGACCGAGACCGGGCGGGTTCCCGTCGGCGTGCTGACCGTGTTCATCGAGGACGGCGTGACCAAGACCGACCGGGCCGTCTACCAGGTGGGCTACAGCCTGCACGGTCGGACCCTGCGGCCGGACGAGGTGGACCTGGACGGCCTGTCCTTGGCCCGGCGCGGCGTCACCGGAGATCTGCAGGCCGCGGCCGACACTCTATGGGCGGCCCGCTAGGGCTTACTGATTGCATAATGCAATTGGTCTGGATAGGCTCCAACCTCCAAGATTCAACGCCAGATCCGGAGGCTCCCGGTGCCCCTCGTCCTCTATGGCCACCCCTTCTCGTCCTACACGCAGAAGGCGCTGATCGCCCTCTACGAGAACGACACGCCCTTCGAGTTCCGGGAGATCGGGCCTGATAAGCCGCAAAACGCCGAGGAATGGCTGCGGCGCTGGCCGATGC
>NZ_JANPJP010000329.1:0-2298 GCF_031425575.1 Phenylobacterium sp. | reverse complement strand
GTCGGCCTGCGGGACGATGAGAACCTGTTCGTCGATACGGATGGTGGCTGGCTCGAGGGGGCCTATGTCCCGGCCTATGTGCGGCGCTATCCCTTTATCTTGGCCGAGTATGGGGAAGGCGAGGACCTGGGCGTTCAGCTTTGCATCGAGGACCATCCCGAGATCCTGGTGCAGGGAGCCGGCCAACCGCTCTTCGCCGATGGGGAGCCCTCGCGACTGGTGAAGTCGGCCTTCGATTTCTGCAAATCGTTGCGGGCGGCCGACCTCGCCACCGCGCCCTTCGTCGAGGCCCTGGTGGCCTGCGGTGTCCTTGACGGCCGCGCCGCGACCGTCAAATTGTCCACGGGCGGCGACCTCAAGTTGGCCGGCTTCGCCACCATCGACGAGGCCCGGCTGCGCAGCCTGCCCGACGAGGCCTTCCTCCTCCTGCGACGCCAGGGCTGGATGAACGCCATCTATGCCCAGATGCAGTCGGCCCTGAACTGGGGCCGCCTGGCCGACATGCTGGTGAGCAACGACCGCTAGAAAAGGCCCAAGGCCTTGAAGCTGGCGACCCCGTCGCGGCCCACCACCAGGTGGTCGTGGATGGCGATGCGCAGGGACCGGCCGGCCTCCACGATCTCGCGGGTCATCTGAACGTCGGCGCCGGAGGGCGTCGGATCGCCGCTGGGATGGTTGTGAACCAGGATCAGCGCGCTGGCCGATAGCTCGAGCGCGCGGCGCATCACCTCGCGAGGATAGACCGGCGCGTGATCCACCGTGCCGTGGTTCAACACCTCATCGGCGATCAACTGGTTCTTCTTGTCCAGGAACAGCACCCGGAACTGCTCGCGCGCCTCGTGGGCGAGTGCGGTACGGACATAGGCCGAGAGCGCGCTGGAGGACGAGATCACCGGACGTTTGACCACCGCGGCCTTGCCCACCCGCAGCGCCGCCTCCTGCAGCAGCTTCAAGTCGAGGGCCACGGCGTCGCCGACCCCGCCCACGGTCTTCAGCTCGTCGACGGATGCGCCCAGCACGCCGGGCAGGGATCCGAACCGAGCGATCAGCGCCTTGGCCAGGGGTTTGACGTCGCCGCGCGGAATGGTGCGGAATAGGTAAAGCTCCAGGAACTCATAGTCCGGCAAGGCGCCGAACCCGCCGGTCCTGGTGCGATCGCGCAGCCGGTCGCGGTGGCCGAGATAGTGCGGCTTGGGGGCAGGCTTGGACGGATTTGCGGGGAAGAGGTCGCCGCTCCAGGCCTCCTGAAGTTCACCGCCATCCGCCATCGAACCGCTCCGCAACCCGCCGCCGGAACAATGTTCCTTATTCGTTCCGGATTGGCAAGGGGCGGGCGGGGCGGATCGACGCAGCTAACCGCTCGGTAACTACACACAGAGACGATTTGTTAGACTCAAGGAGGTCAAGGTTTGAGTCGTTCGTGGAGATATCCAAGCGATGGCCCGCCCCCAGAAACGCGTTGAAGCGGCCCATGAGGCCCTCGGCATTCCGCCGGTCCCGGCCGAGGCCTGGGTCCTCGCCCCGTCGCCGGTGCGCCTGGCGGACGGCGCCTTTGACCCGATCGACAGTCCGGCCCGCCAGCTGCAGGCCGATCTGGCCGCCAGCTACTCCCAACACCAGGATGATGAACGCCGCTGGTCGCCGCGCCGGTCCCTGGCCTTCATCACCGTGGGCAGTCTCGCGGGCTGGGCCCTGCTGATCACCGCCGCCCGGGCGATGTTCTTCTAGGCCTCAGTCGCCCTGTACGGGCGGCTTGAACAGGCCCATCGGCGACAGGGTGAAGACCTCGTAGCCGGTCTCCGTCACACCCACCGAATGCTCGCACTGGGCCGAGAGCGACTTGTCGCGGGTCACCGCCGTCCAGCCGTCGGCGAGAACCTTCACCGGATGCTTGCCCAGGTTCACCATGGGTTCGATGGTGAAGAACATGCCCGGCCGCAGCAGCTCGCCGGTGTTCTTGTGGCCGAAGTGCAGGATGTTGGGCGCGTCGTGGAACACCCGGCCCAGGCCGTGGCCGCAGAAGTCCCGCACCACCGAGCAGCGCTGGGCCTCCACATACTGCTGGATCGCAAAACCGATGTCGCCGGTCCGGGCGCCGGGCTTCACGGCGTCGAGACCGTGCTGCATGGCCTCATAGGTCACGTCGATCAGCCGCTTGGCGCGCGGGGCGATCGCGCCGACGCCGTACATGCGGCTGTGATCCCCGTGCCAGCCGTCGACGATGACGGTGACGTCGATATTGGCGATGTCGCCCTCGCGCAGGGCCCGCTCGCTGGGAATGCCGTGGCAGACTACGTG
>NZ_JANPJP010000328.1:0-13294 GCF_031425575.1 Phenylobacterium sp. | reverse complement strand
GAAACGGATGAACAGGCTCGTTTCTCATGTGCGGCGCGTGACGGGCGCCTGAACCGGCATCCACTTCAGGCTGTCACGCGCCACGAGCCTGTCCGTTTCATTCGAAACGGATGAACAGGCTCGTTTCTCATGTGCGGCGCGTGACGGGCGCCTGAACCGGCATCCACTTCAGGCTGTCACGCGCCAAAGAGATCGGCGGGCCTTAAACCTCCGATTCAGCAGACTTGGCTATGCTCGCGGGGAACACCCCCTCGAGGACGTCATGAGCCGCCGCGCCCTTGCCTTCAAAGACCTGCTGATGCGGTTCGTCGCCGCCCGGCGCGGCGCGACGGCGATCGAGTTCGCCATCATCGCCCTGCCCTTCTGCGTCCTGCTGTTCGGCATCATCGAGCTCGGCCTGGTCTTCCTGGTCTCGGTGACCCTGCAGAACGCCACCGACAACGCCGCCCGCCAGATCCGCACCGGCCAGTTCCAGACCAGCGGGTCGAACGCCAAGGGGGACTTCAAGACCCAGGTCTGCAATCGCATGGCCTGGCTGGCCACGCCCTGCGCCGGCAAGCTGACCGTGGCGGTTCAGACCTTCGCCGACTTCGACACCGCCAGCAGCAACAGCGCGACGGCCGGCACGGCCTGGACCCCGGCGGCGGCGGCGGCCACCTGCTTCTCCACCGGCGCCCCCGGCGACATCGTCCTGGTGCGCACCTATTACGAGTGGGACGTCTTCACTCCGCTGCTCAACAAGTCGCTGGTGAACATGGGCAGCAGCTCCAACAAGCGGCTGATCTCCACGGTCGCCACCTTCCGCAACGAACCCTATTCCACAGCCACCCCGGTGGGCGCGAAATGCACCTGAAGAGCCTGATCAAGGACCGACGCGGCGCCGCGGCGGTGGAGTTCGCCTTCGTCGCCCCGGTGATGATCCTGATGTACTACGGCCTGGCCGAGCTGACCCAGGGCATGATGGCCGACCGCCGGGCCAGCCACGTGGCCTTCGCCATCGCTGACCTGGTGGCCCAGGACACCATGATCAACACCAGCGAGATGAACGACATCTTCAATGTGGGAAAGGCGATCATCGCCCCCTTCCCCACCACGGGCCTGTCCATGCGCGTGACGTCGATCCGCAAGGACTCCAACGGCGCCATCCAGGTGATGTGGTCCAAGGGCTATGGGTCCATGGGGGCGGTCACCACGGTGGCCAGCGTCCCCGCCAACCTGATCGCCAACAACGAGAGCGTGATCCTCGCAGAGTCGAGCTACGTCTACAATTCCGCCACCCAGCAAGCCCTGCCCAACGCCCTGACCTTTACTCAGAAATACTATCTCAAGCCCCGCAAGACCGCCCAGGTCACCTGGAGCACGACGTAAAACCCCCTTCCCCCATCGAGGGGGAAGGCTATTGGCCCACCAACCGCGCGATCTCCGCCACCCGCGCCGAGGGTTCGAACCTCCGCCCGTCCAGGCTTGCGACTTCCCGCACCCTGATCAGGCTGTTGGTGAGGAACACCGCCTCCGCCCCCGCCAGCGTCTCCACGCCCACCGCCACCTCGCGCACCGCTGTCGCCGCCATCACCCGGCGCCGCACGATGCCGTCCAGCACGCCACAGGCCAGGGCCGGCGTGAACATCGCCCCGCCCGTGATCCAGAACAGGTTGGCCGCCGCCGCGCAGGCGATCTCGCCCTGCCCGTTCAGCATCACCGCCTCATCGGCCCCGGCGGCGACCGCCTCCCGCCGGGCCAGCACATTGTCCAGATAGGACAGGGTCTTCAGCCGCGAGGCCGGGGAGCCCTCATTGCGGCGCACCGTGCTGATCCTCAGCCGCGCGAGCGCCGTTGGGGCCGGGGAGGCCGCCGCCGTGGCGAACAGGGCGGGCTTGGGCGTCTGCGGCCGGTCCAGCCCCCGCCCGCCGGGTCCCGCCGTTAGGGTAAGTCGCACCGCGGCCCGCGCGGTCGCGAGACCCGCCTCCGAAACCGCCCGCCGCATCAGAGCCTCGGCCTCGGCAGGATCGGGCGCCGGCAAGCCCAGCACCGCGCAGCCGTCCGCCATCCGCGCCAGATGCGCGTCGAGGTCGACCAGCTCTCCGGCCCGCGCCAGCACAGTCTCGAACAGGCCGTCCCCCAGCAGCAGGCCCCGGTCGTCGAACCCGATCACGCGCCCGCCTCCATCGCCCGCAGCAGCGCGGCGATCTTGTCCTGCGTCTCAACCCGCTCGGCGCGCGGTTCGCTGTCAGCGACGATGCCCGCACCCGCCCGGGCCTCGATCACCCACCCCTGTCCATCCTGCACGCAGGCGGCGGTGCGGATCAGCACGCTGGAATCGAAGGCCCCGTCAGCGCCCGCCCAGAACAGCGAACCGCAATAGGGCCCGCGCGGGCTCTCAAACTTAGAGATGAGTTTCATCGCCTGAACCTTGGGCGCCCCGGTGATCGAGCCCGGCGGGAAGGCGGCCTTCAGCAGGTCGATGGCGGTCCGCCCCGCCGCCAGCCGCCCGCTCACCGTGGAGACCAGGTGATGGACATTGACGAAGCTCTCCACGGCGAACAGCTCGGGAACCTTGACGCTGCCCGGCGTACAGACCCGGGCCAGATCGTTGCGCATCAGGTCGACGATCATCAGGTTCTCCGCCCGGTCCTTCAGGCTGGCCGCCAGCTCCGCCGACAGGCTGGCGTCATCGTGCGCCGTCGCGCCCCGGGGGCGGGTGCCCTTGATGGGCCGGGTCTCCGCCGCGCCCCCCGCCGCCACCTGCACGAAGCGCTCGGGCGAATTGGACACCACCGCCAGACCCGCCAGCCGCAGATAGGCCGCGAAGGGCGCCGCGCTCTGGCCCGCCAGCCGCGCCAGCAGGTCGAAGGGGGTCGCGCCCTCGCTCAGTCGCCCGGTCCAGGCCCGCGCGACATTGGCCTGGAAGATCTCGCCCGCGTGGATGCGCGCCACCACCTCGGCCACCGCGGCCTCATAGGCCCCTGCGTCCGATGCGGTCAGCCCGTCGGTCAGCGGCCCCCGGGTCGCGGGCTTGGGCAGGTCGTGCAGCCAGCTCATCGCCTCGAAGGCCGCCTGCTCGCTGTCGGCCTCGTCGAAGCCGCGCCCGATGGCGATCACCTGCCGCTCCTGGTGGTCGAAGGCCAGCACGCTGGAATAGAGGCCCACCGCCAGGTCGGGCCAGTCGGGGCTGCGGGCCAGGCCGAGCGCCTCCACCCGGTCCCCCAGCTCATAAGCCGCCAGGCCCGCCAGTCCACCCTGGAACGGCGGCCCGTCCCGGGCGGTCTCGCCGAGAGGACCCAGCAGCTCGGAAAGCGCCTGGAAGGGATCGCGCGGATCGTCGGCGTTCAGGGTCAGGACCGCGTCGGGCCGCCGGGCCACATAGGACCACCGCGCCCGAGCCCCCTGCCCCCCGGACAGGAAGGCGATGGCCCACGGCTCGCCGGCGAAGGCCGACAGGACCTGCAACGGCTCGCGCCAGGACGTCCGAAGCTGGGCGGCGACACGCATGGGGCGGGCCTTACCCGCGTGGAGGATCGAAGGGAAGGAGTCGGTGAAGTGCGTGCGCCTTGGCTGGAGGTGATTGGCCGTTCGTTGTCCAACCCAGCGCCAAAGTAAAGACCACCCCGCGACCGAGAAACCCCCTCACCCGACCCTCTCCCCCAAGGGTGAGATGAGAGATCAAGGGCAAGCCACACTCACTGGAACAAACCACGAACTTATGCGACTATCCCTCCTCTCCCCCTCTTGCGGGGGAGAGGGCAGGTTGAGGGGGCCGGCCAGCTTCTGAAACCTAACCCAGCTTCCCCTGCGCCGCGCTCACTGCCGCAGCCCCATCGGCCTTGAACCCCTGCGCATTGAGCGCCTCGCACAGCGCCGTCAGACAGATCCGCACGTGCCAGGCGGTCGCCGAGGCGCCCATCAGCCCGATCCGCCAGATCTTGCCCTTCAACGGCCCGAGGCCGGCCCCGATCTCCAGGTCCCACTTGGCCAGCACATGGGCGCGCACGGCCGCCTCATCCACGCCCTCGGGCACGATGACGGCGTTCAGCTGCGGCAGGCGATGGGCGGGATCCACCAGGAATGTCAGGCCCGCGGCCTCGATCCCGGCGGCCAGGGCCTCGTGGCTGCGCGCATGGCGCACCAGCACCGCCTGCTGGCCCTCCTCGAACAGGGCCACCAGGCTCTCATGGAGCCCATATAATGCGTTTATGGGAGCCGTGTGGTGATAGGTCCGGCCGCCCTCGCCGCCCCAGTAGGACATCAGCAGATTGAAATCGAGCAGCCAGTTGCGGACCTTGGTCTTGCGGCCCGAGATCGCCGCCTGGGCCCGGGGCGACAGGCAGATCGGCGACAGGCCAGGCGGCGCCGAGAGGCACTTCTGGGTGCCGGAATAGATGACGTCGGCGTCCCAGGCCGCCGCATCCACCGTGATGCCGCCCAGCGAGGTCACGCAGTCCACCACCGACAGGGCGCCATACTTGCGAGCGAGCGCGCAGAGCGCGGCGGCGTCGCTCTTGGCGCCGGTGGAGGTCTCGGCGTGGACGAAGGCCAGCACCTTCACGGGCGCCCCGGCCATCGCGGCCTCGATCCTTTCCGGGTCCACGGGCTGGCCCCATTCGAACTCGACCTTGATCACCTCGGCGCCGGCCCGGTCGGCCATGTCGGCCATGCGGCCGCCGAAGGCGCCGTTGATGGCCACCACCGCCCGGTCGCCCGGCTCCAGCAGGTTCATGATGGCGGCTTCCATCCCCGCCGTCCCCGGCGCCGGCAGCGGCACGCAGGCATAGCCCGGCGCGTTAAACAGCCGCGACAGGCCCGCCTTGATCTCCTCCATCAGGTTCTGGAACTCAGGGTCCAGGTGGCCGATGGTCGGCCGCGCCAGGGCCGCCAGCACGCGGGGGCTGACGTCGGAGGGGCCAGGCCCCATCAGGATGCGGCGCGGCGGCTGGAAGCTCTGCATGAGATGTCCCCGAACAAAATGGCCGGCGACGATTAGGCCGCGGGAGCCGGTTGCGCAATGCCACCCCACTCCGCTCATCCCGGCGAAGGCCGGGACCCAGATTCATCACGGCCTGCTGGGTCAGGATCCCTGTTCGTGTGGTTCGTGTGGTTCGTGGTTCAATTCTCAAAGCCCCGGCGCGTTGACGCCTATCAGGCGGTCCACGAACCACACGAACCACACGAACGGTGGATTGGCCCCCTAGCTCTTGAGATGAATCTGGGCCCCGGCCTTCGCCGGGGTTAGCGGGTTTGGATCACCGCAGAATCCGCGCCTCGATCTTGCCCCGCAGCGCGCTGTCCACCTCCAGCACCTCCTCCAGATACCGATCGATGCCGCCGTGGCTTTCGGAGATCACCGCCAGGCCGTGGTCGAGATAGTCGGGATGGACGCTGGCGGCCTGGCGCAGGGCCTCGTCGTCCAGGTGCTTGCCGGTGAGGTCGAGGATGAAGCTGCGCAGGAAGTCTGTGCGCGCCGCCATCCGCGCTTCGTTGTTGGTCATCAGGTAGTCGGTGAGCGTGTCGTCGCGGTGGACGCCGGCGATGTGGTGGGTGAGCGCGCAGATCAGGCCGGTGCGGTCCTTGCCCGCCGCGCAGTGCACCACCAGGGCGCCGTCGCGCTCGGCCAGCGCCCGGAAGTAGCGGCGGAACAGATCGACATGGCGCGGCTGGTGCGGCGCCTCGCGGTAGAAGCCCAGGCTGTCCTGGCGGAACCACTCGGCGTCCACCCGCTCGGCCGCGGCGATGGCCTCGGCCCAGTCGGCCTCCACGCCCTCGATGTCGTTCTCGATCACCAGGCCGTCGAAACCCGGCCAGCGCCGCGACGGCTCCCGGTCCCGCTCGCGGCGGCGGCGAAGATCCACGATGGTGGTGATCCCCAGCTCGGCCATCCGCGCCAGGTCGGCGTCGGTGGCCTGGCCGTGATTGGCCGAACGATAGACCACGCCGGCCTTCATGCCGCGCCCGCAGGCGGTGTCGTAGCCGCCCAGGTCGCGGAAATTCTCGATGCCTTCGAAGTCGATGTGCCGGGTCATGGAATTTGTCTAACGCTGCGACCCCGCGGAAGGCAATCTTGAGCGGCGCCGATCAGTCCTCGGCCGGGATCGCGTCCGGGTCCAGGCCCAGCGCCCGCACCCGGGCCTCCCAGCGCTCGGTCGCCGTGTCGTAGTAGTCGAAGATGCAGGGATAGCAGCCGCGCCGGCAGCACTCCATCGGATCAGGCTTGGTCGGGCGCTTGGGAACGTCGGTCATCGTCGGTCGGATGTTGGCACATGTTGGTCAGTTGGCAGGCCGGATTTTCCTTGCCGGGCAAGGCTTGGCGGTGACCCGCCGCCAAACCCGTTTTCTTCCATCCGCGGCGGCCGACATGTTCAGCGGAACGGCGGCTCGTCGAAGCTCCGCAGCTTGCGCGAATGTAGGCTGGCGCCCTCCTTGCGCAGCAGCGCCATGGTGGCGACCCCGATCTGCAGGTGCTGGCCGATCGCCCGCTCATAGAAGGCGTTGGCCTGGCCCGGCAGCTTGATCTCCCCGTGCAGGGGCTTGTCGGACACGCAGAGCAGGGTCCCGTAGGGCACCCGGAACCGGTAGCCCTGGGCGGCGATGGTGGCGCTCTCCATGTCGATGGCCACGGCGCGGGACTGGTTGAACCTCAGGGCGCTGACCGAGTAGCGGAGCTCCCAGTTGCGGTCGTCGGTGGTGACCACGGTGCCCGTACGCAGCCGCTTCTTCAGCACCTCCCCGGTCTCCCCGGTGACCAGCTCGGCGGCCTTGCCCAACGCCACCTGGACCTCGGCGATGGGCGGGATCGGGATGGCCGGCGGCAGGACGTCGTCCAGCACGTGGTCGTCACGCAGATAGGCGTGGGCCAGCACATAGTCGCCGATGGTCTGGCTGCCGCGCAGGCCCCCGCAGTGGCCGATCATCAGCCAGGCCTGGGGCCGCAGCACCGCCAGGTGGTCGGTGATGGTCTTGGCGTTGGACGGCCCGACCCCGATGTTCACCAGGGTGATCCCCGCCCGGCCCTCCGCCATCAGGTGGTAGGCCGGCATCTGGTGACGCCGCCAGGACCCGTCGGCGATCTGCTGCTCGGGGGCCTCGCTGTCGGCCGTCACCACCACCCGGCCCGAGGCCGAGAGCTGGGTGAAGGGGCTGCCCGGCGCCCGCAGCTGCTCGCAGCCCCAGCGGACGAACTCATCCACATAGCGGTGGTAGTTGGTGAACAGGATGTACTGCTGCACATGCTCGGCCGGCGCCCCGGTGTAGTGGGTCAGGCGCGCCAGGGAGAAGTCGGTCCGCAGCCCGTCGAACAGGGCCAGGGGCCGGGCCTCCTCCAGCGCCGGGCTCCAGAAGCCGTCGGCGATCTCGTCCCCGATGGCCGACAGCTCAGTGGTCGGAAAATGCCGGGCGATGTCGGCCGATCCGATGTCGGCCATGGCGATGTCCACGGCCCCGTCCAGAACATAGGGAAACGGCATCTCCTGGCTCGAGCGGCCGACGCTGATCTCGACCTTGAAGTCGGTCAGCAGCAGGGTGATCTGCTCCAGCAGGTAGTCGCCAAACAGGTCCGGACGGGTCACGGTCACCGCATACTTGCCGGGCGCCGACAGCCGGGCATAGGCGCGGCTGAGCCTGGGATAGGTCTGGCCGTGGGGCCAGGTCAGGCGCAGCTCCGGATAGACGAAGGCGCCGGCCGCCCGGACCGCCGGGTCGGGGGGCGGGCCCCCGGCCAGGAAGGTTTTCAACGCGTCTCGCAGCGCGGTGACGGTCTGCTGGTACTCGGCGCTCAGCTTGGCGACGATCTCCGCCGCCTGGGTCTCTGGGTTCATGGCGCACTTTAGCGCAAGAAGGCCAAGGTTTCGAGACAGGGTGCGCGCCGGGATGGACGTAGGCGCGCATCCCGGCGACAAAGGTGCGACAGGTTCGCTGCTAAGGGTTTGCCATGAATCGCTTGTTCACCGCCTTCATCGTCGGCGCCATGATCCTGGGCGTCGCCGTCGGCTGGGGCGTGAACCAGTACGCGACCCCCGAGCAGGCCAAGGAGGTCGCCTCCAACCTCTCCATCATCACCGACGTCTTCCTGCGGCTGATCAAGATGATCATCGCCCCCCTGGTGTTCGCCACCCTGGTGGCCGGCATCGCGCACATGGAGGACGCCGCCACCGTCGGCCGAGTCGGCGCTAAGGCGATGGGCTGGTTCATCACCGCCTCAATCGTCTCGCTGACCATCGGTCTGGTCATGTCCCACCTGCTGCACCCGGGCGCCGGGCTCTCCCTGCCCAACCCGGACGCCGTGGCCGGCGCGACCGTGGACGTCTCGAAGTTCACTCTGCGCGAGTTCATCACCCACCTGGTGCCCAAGTCGATCGTTGAGGCCATGGCCAACAACGAGATCCTGCAGATCGTCATCTTCTCGGTCTTCGTCGGCACCGCCGTGGCCGCCATCGACGACAAGGCACCGGCGGTCCTGGCCCTGGTGGAACAGATCGCCACCATCATGCTGAAGGTCACCGGCTATGTGATGAAGACCGCGCCGCTGGCCATCTTCGCCGCGTTGGCCTCCACCATCGCCGTCCAGGGCCTGGAGATTCTCGGCACCTATGCGGCCTTCGTCGGCGGCTTCTACCTGTCCCTGGGCATCCTCTGGGCTCTGCTGGTGGGAGTGCTGATCCTGATCGTCGGCCCGCGCGGCATGAAGCTGGTGGCCGCGATCCGCCAGCCGGCCCTGCTGGCCTTCTCCACCGCCTCCTCGGAAGCCGCCTATCCGCGCACCCTGGAGGAGCTGCAGAAGTGGGGCGTGTCACGAAAGGTGGCGAGCTTCGTCCTGCCCCTGGGCTACTCCTTCAATCTCGACGGCTCGATGATGTACTGCACCTTCGCGGTGCTGTTCATCGCCCAGGCCTATGGCATCGACCTGTCGGTCGGCCAGCAGCTCACCATGCTGGCCCTGCTGATGGTGACCTCCAAGGGCATGGCCGGCGTGCCACGCGCCTCCCTGGTGGTGATCGCCGCGACACTCTCCTACTTCAACCTGCCCGAGGCCGGCCTGATCCTCATACTGGCGGTCGACCACCTGCTGGACATGGGCCGCTCGGCCACCAACGTGGTGGGTAACTCCGTCGCCGCCGCCGTGGTCGCCAAGTGGGAAAACCAGGTCGAGCTCCCCGAACCCGAGCCGGAGCCCAAAGTCGCCTAGTCGACTCTCGTTAACGGTCGATTCCGGCCTTCTGGGTCAGAACTAGCCCTGGGAGAGACCTCCTGGGGGCGGACCATGGCGAGCGAAAGCTCGACGCACGAGATCGAGCAGGAACGCCACGCACGCCGCGAGGCTGAGACCCTGCTCGAGATTCGCACGGCGGAACTGCGCCAGGCCGGCGACGCCTTTCAGCAGATGAGCTCGGCTCTCGGCGTGCGGGTCGCCGAGCTCGAGGCCGAGCGCTCCCTGACCCTGCACCTGGCGCGAACCGACGCCCTGACCGGCCTGCTCAACCGAGGCGCCTTCACCTCGGCCCTGATCGAGAGGCTGGAGGACGCCCATGAGACTACGACCCGCGTCGCCCTCTTCGTGCTGGATCTGGACCGCTTCAAGCATCTGAACGACACCCTGGGCCATCACGCCGGCGACCTGTTGCTGAACGAGATCGGCATGAGACTTCGGGCCCAGGCCCAGCCCGGAGACCTCGTGGCGCGCCTTGGCGGCGATGAGTTCGCCCTGATCAGCGCCACGACCGACGTGGCCGCCCGAGCCGAGCAGATCACCGCCGCCCTGGCCCAGCCCTTTTGGATCTACGGCCGCACGGTGGGCCCCAGCGCCTCGGTGGGCGTAGCGGTGTTCCCCGACGACGCCGTCGACGCCACCGACCTGCAACGCTTCGCCGACATGGCCCTCTACCGCGCCAAGGCCGGTGGCGGCCGCCGCGCCTCGGTCTTCGACACCGAACTGCGCGACGCCAGCAGCCGGCGCAACAGCCTGGAGACCGACCTTCGCCGCGCCATCCCGGAGGGGGAGATCGTCCCCTGGTATCAGCCGGTGGTGAACGCCCAGGACAGCCGAATTGTCGGGGTCGAGGTGCTGTCGCGCTGGAACCACCCCCGGCAGGGCCTGCTGCTGCCGGGAGCCTTCGTGCCGCTGGCCGAGGAGTTGGGCCTGATCGGCCAGATGGACGCCGCGGTGTTCGCCGCCGCCTGCCAGCGCGCCGCCCCCTGGGTGGCGCAGGGCCTGATCGACACCATCTCCTGCAACGTGTCGCCCCGAGAGTTGCTCGACCCCGCCTTCTCCCGCAACCTGATCCGCCGCCTGCGCGCCACCGACCTGCCGGCCACGGCGTTGACGGTCGAGATCACAGAGACCTTCCTGGTGGACGACCTGGATCTGGCGCGGCGCCATATCGAGCGGCTAGCGGCCTGCGGCATCCGTGTCGCCCTGGACGACTTCGGCACCGGCTATTCCAACCTGCGCGCTCTGATGCAGCTGCCGATCCACACCGTGAAGCTGGATCAGTCCCTGATCGGCGATGTGGGCCGCGAGCCGCGCGTGTCCAAGCTGGTGCGCTCCATGTTGCAGGCCGCCAATTCCCTGGACATCCGCATCGTCGCCGAGGGCGTCGAGGACGAGGCCCAGGCCCTGTTCCTGCGCGCCGCCGGCTGCGACCGTTTGCAGGGCTTCCTGTTCGCCCGCCCCATGCCGGCCGAGGCGGTGGAGGCGCGTCTCTACGAGAGCGCGGCGATGTCGGGGCCGCTCCCCGCTGTCGCGCCGGCTCGGTTGCGCCGGGCGGTCTAGCCTCCCGGCTGACGCCACCCCATATCCTCTTGGACCACAACGGCCCCAAGGGACCCATGCACAACCATCTTCGAACCTTCATGCTGCTGGCGGCGATGACCGCCCTCTTCGTCGGCGCCGGCTATCTCATCGGCGGCGCCGGCGGCATGGCCATCGCCCTGGCCTTCGCCGTGGCGATGAACGCCGTCAGCTACTGGAACGCCGACAAGATCGTGCTGCGGATGTACGGCGCCAAGGAGGTCGATGAGAGCCATCCCGACCGGCTGATCGCCAACTTTGCCGCCGACGTCCACGCCCTGGCCGACGGCGCGGGAATGCCGCGGCCGAAGGTCTATCTGATCGATTCCGACCAGCCCAACGCCTTCGCCACCGGACGGGACCCGGAACACGCCGCCGTAGCCGCCAACCTTGGCCTGCTGCGCATGCTGGACCGCCGGGAAATCCGCGGCGTGATGGCCCACGAACTGGCCCACGTGAAGAACCGCGACACCCTGACCATGACCGTCACGGCCACCATCGCCGGAGCCATTGCGGCGCTCGCGAATTTCGCCTTCTTTTTCCAGGGCAATGACCGCGACCGGCCAGGCGGCGTCCTGGGGGTTATCGCCATCGCCATCCTGGCGCCCATCGCCGCGGCCCTGGTGCAGATGGCCATCAGCCGGCATCGGGAATACAGCGCCGACGCCGACGGGGCGGAGATCAGCGGCGATCCTGAGGCGCTGGCCTCGGCCCTGCAGAAGATCGACGCCTACGCCCGCGGCGGCATGGTCAACCATCACGCCGAGCGCAATCCCGCCACCAGCCACATGTTCATCATCAACCCACTGTCGGGCCAAGGCGCGGACAATCTGTTCTCTACCCACCCGGCGACGCAGAACCGGGTGGCCGAACTCATGAAACTGGCCGGCCGGGCGCCGACGATCAGCGGCCGCCCAAGTCGCTCGGGCACGGCGGTGCCGGTGACCCGCGCCGAACGGGGCCCCTGGAGCTAGCCCTTGACCTCGGTGGTCGGCCGATCATGGCCGTCCACCTGTTCTTCGTGCCACTTGCCGTCGGCGGTCTCAAAGGAGATGGCCGCATCGGCCCCGGGAACCAGTTGCTCGCGGGCCACGCGCACCGCCATGGCGCGGGCGGCGTTATGGGTCGCGAAGGTCTCGGAATAGACGCCATCGGACCGATAGGCCCAGCCGCCGTCATGCTCGACGATCTCGTAGACAACCTTGCTCATGATCCGCTCCGCTTGCTTGATGTCACGGCCTGAACGGTCGAGGCGCCAAGGTCGATCCACGGGAGGGGCGCGCAGGCGATGGCGGATGAAACCCACGACCCGGAGACCCTGGTCTTCTATGATCGGAACGCCGTGGCCTATGCGGGACGCCGCCTACCCGGGGTCTCCCAGCGCCTCACCGACTTCCTGGCGGCCTTGC
The DNA here is from genome assembly GCF_031425575.1 of Phenylobacterium sp. GTDB lineage: Bacteria > Pseudomonadota > Alphaproteobacteria > Caulobacterales > Caulobacteraceae > Phenylobacterium. The sequence goes on along the minus strand of NZ_JANPJP010000328.1, from coordinate 1,111 downwards.
CGGCCGGCGCCCATGTTCTCGATCTCGGCTGCGGTGGCGGTCAGGACAGTGAGGTGATGCTGGCGAGGGGTTCGAGGTGACGCCTCTCGACGGGTCGAAGGGCCTGGCGGAGATCGCCAGCGCCAGGCTGGGGCGGCCCGTGCGGGTCCAGCTCTTCGAGGACATCGAGGACGAGGCGGCCTTCGAGGGAATCTGGGCCAACGCCTCCCTGCTCCACGTCCCGACGGCGGGCCTTGTCGCGGTGCTCGCCCGCGTCCGCCGCGCCCTCAAACCCGGCGGGATCTTCCTTGCCACCTACAAGGCCGGCGAGGGGGGAGGACGAGATAGCCTGGGCCGCTATTTCAATTTTCCATCGGAAGCCGCGTTGCGGGTCGCCTACGACCAGGCAGGCCCCTGGGCGGCCCTGGAGATTCACCAGGGCCTCGGCCACAGCTATGAGCAGGAGGCGCGGACCTGGCTGCAGGTCACCGTGGTCAGGCCGGCCTGAACCCTATTCCGCCGGAATGTTTTCCGAGCGCCGCGACAGGCTGCGGTCGAACTCGGCCCAGACGCCGGCTTCCCCGTGCCATTGGCCCTTGGTGGCGGCCTTGGAATATTCCGTCGAGCGGGCCTCGAAGAAGTTGGCGTGCTCCACCCCCGACAGCATGGACTGCAGCCAGGGGAGCGGGTTTTCCTTCACCCCGCCGAACACTTCGGGCAGGTGCAGCTGGCGCAGGCGCCAGTCGGCGATGAAGCGGATATAGGCCTTGATGTCCTCGGGCGTCATGCCCTGGACCTCGCCCGCGCTGAAGGCCAGGTCGATGAACTTGTCCTCCAGGCCCACCACCGTCTTGCAGCAGTCGATGATGTCGTCGGCCACGCTCTTGGTGACCACGCCGGTCTCGGCGTTGAAGGCGTGGTAGAGCTTGATGATGCCCTCGCAATGCAGGCTTTCGTCGCGCACCGACCAGGAGACGATCTGGCCCATGCCCTTCATCTTGTTGTGGCGCGGGAAGTTCATCAGCATGGCGAAGCTGGCGAACAGCTGCAGGCCCTCGGTGAAGCCGCCGAACATGGCCAGCGTCCGGGCGATGTCAGCGTTGGTCTCGACGCCGAACTTCTGCATGTAGTC
>NZ_JANPJP010000327.1:0-3273 GCF_031425575.1 Phenylobacterium sp. | reverse complement strand
ATCCACCCGGCGACCCAGATCGGCTCAGGGGTGTTCATCGACCACGGCACCGGCATCGTCATCGGCGAGACCGCGGTGATCGGCGACGACGTGTCCATGATGCAGGACGTGACCCTGGGCGGCACGGGCGCGGAGCGCGGTGATCGCCACCCCAAGATCGGCAAGGGCGTCCTACTGAGCGCCGGCGCCAAGGTGCTCGGCAATATCCACATCGGCGACTATGCCAAGATCGCTGCCGGTTCGGTGGTGCTGAAGCCAGTTCCGGCCCATTGCACGGCGGCTGGCGTCCCGGCTCGCCTGGTCAACTGCCCGACCTGCGAAGAGCCGGCCCGCAGCATGGACCACACCCTGGCCGACGCCGTGTACGACTACGTCATCTGACGGTTTTACGTGCAGGCCGCGACCAGCTAGGTTCCGCGGCTGTTGAATCGCCGAGGAGATGGCCGTGGACGAGAGAATGATGCGCAAGCTCGAGGGCCACATGCGGGGTACCTTCGCCAATGCGCGGATCACCCTGGTCCCGCGTCCGAAACAGAAGGACTCGGCTGAGGTCTACATCAACGACGAGTTCATCGGCGTGGTCTTCGAGGACGAAGACGGCGACGGCTCCTTCATGTTCGAGATGGCGATCCTCGCCGAAGACCTGCCCTAGATTTGGAATGGGCCGCCGGCTCTGCCGGCGGCGCCGTCCCGACGTCAAGACGACCGACGCCGATCTTGATCCGCTCGGACACCGGCGGGGCCTCGCCGTCGGGAAGAGTCTGGCCTGGGGCCCCGTGGCCAAGAGTAGCGGCAGGGGCCGTAGCGCAGGCAATCAGGTGTTTCATATCAGATCGTCTTCGCCGGCCAGCGGAGTGGTTGACCAGCCTTGCGCAGCATGATTTTGCAGCGAGGGAAACAAGTGTGCGATCGGGGTGAGGATAGTGACGGTGTCCAGGTACCTTTTTCTCAGATTTACGACAGTCTTCGTCATATCCATATTTGGATCATCTTGCGCTATTCTTGATCCGGAGAACCGTTCTGACTCCGGGGCGATGACGCTCGGGGTCGGGACGCCGGTGGCGGCGGCCGGCGAGACCCCGGCTGTCGGCACCGGCCGCCGGGACGCCGCGGATGATCCTGAGATCTGGGCCGACCCGGCCAATCCGGCCCGGGGCCTGATCCTGGGCACCGACAAACAGGCCGGGCTCTATGTCTATGATCTGGCGGGCCAACAGCTTCAGTTCCTGGCCGAGGGGCGACTGAACAATGTCGACCTGCGGAGCAATTTTCCGGCGGAAGGCCGCCGGCAGATCCTGATCGGCGCGAGCAACCGATCGGCGGGGGGAATCTCCTTCTTCCTGGCCGACCCCGCCGCAGCGCCGGGCGCGCCGGTGGTCCGCCGCTGGGGCTTCGCGGCCACGAGCGTCAGTGAGCCGTACGGCTTCTGCCTGGGACGGCGGGGCGAGACCTTCGTCGCCGTGATGGTGGGCGTGGGTGGGGACGTGACGCAGTACGGCGTGACAGAGGCCGCCGCGGGTCCGACCCTGGTCCAGGAGCGGAGCTTCGCGGTCGGCTCGCAGTCGGAGGGCTGCGTCGTCGATGACGCCAAGGGCATGCTCTATGTGGCCGAGGAGGCCAAGGGCATCTGGCGCTACAGCCTGGACCCGGCCACGGGCTCGGCCCGCACCCTGCTGGCGGGCGCGCCCTCCGCCATGCTGGCGCCGGATGTCGAAGGCCTGGCCCTGTTGCGGGAGGGCGGCAAGACCTGGCTGATCGCCTCAAGCCAGGGCGACAGCGCCTTCGCCGTGTGGCGGGTCGATGGCCCCGAGACCGCCTATGCGGGCCGGTTCTCGGTGGTCCCTGGCGCAGGCGCCGATGCGGTGACCGGCACCGACGGACTGGCGGCCCTGGGTGGGCCGGTCGGGAGCTTCCCCGAGGGCCTGGTGGTGGTCCAGGACGATGCCGACACCGTCGGTGAAACAGCCTCGGCCCGGCGCAGCCGACAGAACTTCAAACTCGTGGATTGGCGGGCCGTCAAGCTGGCCCTGGGGCTCTGAGGGGGCTGCGAGAGCTGCTCGCCCAAGCGCTGGCGCAGCTTGTCGCCAGGCTAAAGGGCGTCGGCGATCGCCGCCATGCTGCGGCCCAGCGAGCGGTGGAGCGGTATCTGCAGCAGCCAGTCGCCGCCCGCCGCCAAGGGCGTCGGGCCGAAGTCCCGTGAGAGGTGGGCGGCGACCTCAGGCGGCACCGAATCCATCGCCGCCAAAGGATCATTGGTGAGCATGGCGAGGTATCGGCGGTCGTCGGCTTCCCGATCGCCGGAGAGTTCGCCGACCCGATCCAGAATGATCGGAGCCGCGGCGACGCCGGGCAGGGAGCCGCTGCTGCTGCCCAGGGTGATTCCGTCCAGCCGCTGGGGGCGCCCACTGGGGATGCTGCTGAAGATGGCGAACACCAGGGCGCCATTGGCGGCGTCGGTCGCGATGCAGAACAGTTGGCCGCGCACCGGGAACAGCCAGCCGCGGTAGACCGTCTCACGGACGCCCATGCGGACCTCAAGCAATCCGTTCGGATTGAGCCGCACCATGCCCTGGTCGTGAAGGAATCGGCCGGGCGCAGCCTCGGCGGGCCGGGTGGTCTGGAAGAAGCACTCCAGATCCTTGGCGCGCGCCGCCGTCGCCGCACGGATCTGGGACATGATCGCCAGCGGAAATGCGTCGAGCGACTCGGCTGTCGGTTCGGCTCCCGCGGGACTCGGGCTGCTGGCGCCGAACACGGCGGCGAAGGTGTCCATGTCCCGATCCCAGTCGAGCATGGTGAAGCCGGGATGCCGGCCGGCGACAAAGCGGGTGATATTGGCCAGATTGTGCGCCGACGGCGTGACCGACCCGGTGATCCAGCGGCCCACCAAGGATTTGTCGACCGCCAGAGCCGAGGCAAGATGCGCCCGGCTCATGCTGAACAGTTTCAGCACCAGGTCCAGTTTCGCGCCGAAGGATGACCCCGCCATGTAGATAGCCTAGCCAGGGTTGCGGGCGGGCGCCAAGCAAATGCATCGCAATGCAACCGGATGCACCACTTGGCGTGGGTTGACGCGTCAGGGAGGCCGTTCCGTCGGCCGGCTCCAGAGGGATCCGGGGCCGGCCTGGGGAGACTCAGAGGACGCCCAGCATCTCGGCGACCAGCGGGTGACGGACAATGTCGCGGTCCTTCAGACGGACCACGGCGATGTTGGGGACGGCCTCCAGCTTATCGGCGACCGGCCCCAGACCCGAGAGCTCGGGTAGGAGGTCC
>NZ_JANPJP010000326.1:0-28418 GCF_031425575.1 Phenylobacterium sp. | reverse complement strand
GTGAATCTTTTGTGATTGGACAGGCTTGGCCATACGGCGGGCGTTCGTCAGCCGGCGTCCAGGTCGAGGTCCTTGAGGCGTATGACAGCGCGGCGTGCGACCGGAACCTCGAGTCCGTTCAATAGCTTGAGTCTGAGGCGGAGCCGGTTGCCGTGCAGGGCGCGCGTCGAGCCCATCGCCACCCATCAGGCTCTACCGAGCTGACGGCCATCGCGAGCTGTGCGCGAGGCCGCGTCCGAAAGCCGCATCAAGATTAATTTCGATCGGAGGTCATCGGGGGCCAAGCGCCGACAGGTCGACGGCCAGGGTCCCCATTTTAACGGAACAGCCGGACGCCTGGGGAGTTTGGACGGGTCGAAGCCCTTGAACTCGAAAGGCCGCCCCATGCCCGCCTCCTACACCAACGACCGCGTGAGCCTCGCGCCTGTCCTCAACGAGAACCTGGAGGCCGGGTCCGCCTCCCTAGGTGGCGCCGCCAATGACGCCGTCACCGGCGATCCCCTGGCCGGGGTCCAGTCCAAGGCCAAGCCGACCTTCCGCGACCACGTGAAGGCCCACCCGGTCCTGGCCATCGCCCTTGGCGGTCTGGCCATCGGCGCCATCGCAGCCTTCGCCGGACGGGGAACCCTGGCCAGCGCCGCGCGCTCGGCGCGCCCGATGCTGGCCCAGGCGGTGCGCCCGGCCCTGATGCGCGCCGCCGCCCGCAGGCCCTTGGAGACCGCGCGCCTGGCCGCGCGTCATCCGCGCGCCGCGGTCATGGCCCTCCGGTCGGCGCTCATCCGTCGCTGATATGGCTCAGGCTCGAGCATATCGAGCGAAGACGCTGGTCTTGCCATTTGCGTAGAGCCCGCTAGGGACGGCCCGGCGACGCGCCGTCCAAAGCGGGTGAACTATGGTTCGTGTCAAGACGCCGATCTCCAAGCAGCAGCGCCAGGAGCAGATCCTGACCGAGGTGCGCGTCAATGCCGCGGTGAGGATCGCTGACCTCGCCGAGCGCTTCGGCACCTCCACCGAGACCATTCGCCGGGACCTGGATCTCCTGGGCCGGCAGGGCCTGCTGAACCGCACCTACGGGGGCGGCACGCCTCCCGTGGCCTTCGAGGCCAATATGCGCGATCGCCATCGCCTGATGGCCAAGCAGCGCTGGCGCATCGCCCAGGCCGCCGCGGAGCTGGTGGAGCCTGGCGAGGCGATCATGATCGACGCTGGGTCCACCACCCTTCACCTGGCGCTGGCCTTGGCCAGTCTCAACCGGCCGATCGTGGCGGTCACCAACGGCCTGGCGATCGCCGACGCCCTGGGCAAGAGCCCGCAGATCCGGGTGATCGTCTGCCCGGGCGAGCTGAATGCGCCGCAGAGCGGACTGGTCGGGCCCGAGACCCATCAGTTCCTCAGCCGCCTCAACGCCAACCGCGCCTTCATCGGCGCCAGCGGCCTCACGACAGAGGGGCCCACCGAGGCGGAATCCTCAATGGCCTGGGTCAAGCGCGCCATGATCCAACGGGCGCGGGTCGCGACCCTGCTGATCGACCACAGCAAGTTCAACATCAACATGTTGGAGATCGTGTGTCCCATCGAGGCGCTGCACGAAGTCTTCACCGACGAACAGCCCGACGCCGCCCTGACCGAAGTCATACAGCAAGCCGGAACGACCCTGACCATCGTTCCCTGAGGTGCGGGGCGCCACATTTTTGTGTGGAGTCGCACATTTTATTGTTGGGCTAATGTCACACATCTGAATCCTGAGCGTCAAAGAGCGCTGTTACCCAGGCCCTTGGGGGACCGCAGAGGGCGGGTCCGAAGGATCGGGTTGCATCATGAAAAACCAACTGCTCGCGGGCGCCGCGCTGGGCTTCATCCTATTGGGCTGGGCCAATACGTCCGCCGCTGCTGAGGCGGCCGTTGTTGGCTCGGTCGAAGAGCTGGTGGTGTTCGGACGGGGCGAAGCCCGTCAGGTCCAGACCGTGGACGGGGGCGAGTTGCAGCTCGAGGTCGCCGGCGCCAGTCCGCTGAAGATGATCGAGAAGCTTCCCAACGTGAACCTGCAGTCGGCCGACCCCTTCGGGTCCTATGAATGGTCGTCGCGGATCTCGATCCGCGGCTTTGACCGCAACCGGCTGGGCTTCACCCTGGACGGCGTCCCTCTCGGGGACATGACCTACGGCAACCACAACGGCCTGCACATCAGCCGCGCCATCGCCGGCGAGAACGTCGGCCAGGCGGAGCTCGCGCAGGGCGCGGGCGCCCTCGGCGTGGCCTCGGTGAGCGACCTGGGGGGATCCCTGCAGTTCCGCTCCCGCGACCCCGCCGCCAAGTTCGGTGGCCTGGCCTCGGCGACCGGCGGCTCGAGCGACACCTATCGCGGCTTCCTGCGGATCGAGAGTGGCGAACTGGCCACCGGGGCGCGGGGCTATCTCAGCTACTCCCACAACACAGCCGGCAAGTGGAAAGGGGAGGGCGAGCAGCGCCAGACCCAGGTCAATTTCAAGGCCATCCAGCCCATCGGCGAGGGCTCGGTGACCGGTTGGGTCAACTGGTCGACCCGTCAGGAGCAGGACTACCAGGATCTGTCGCTGGAGATGATCAGCCGGCTCGGAGGCGACTGGGACAACTTTGCGCCCAACTATGCGGGCGCCGTGCAGGTGGCCGAGATCGGCAACAACCGAGGCGACACCGGGGTCAGCCCGCGCTTCCCGTCCTTCGGAACCGTCTATCCCGGCAAGATCACAAATCCGGACGACGCCTATTACGACGCCTCGGGCCTGCGCGACGACCTGATCGGCGCCGTGACCCTGGACATGCCTGTGACCGAGGCCCTGCGGTTCAAGGCCACCGCCTACGGCCACACCAACGAGGGTCAGGGCCTGTGGGTGACGCCCTACAGAGCCTCTCCGAACTACGGCGTCGCCGGCGCCACCATCGATGACTCGCCGCTCTCGATCCGCACGACCGAGTACGACATCCAGCGGGCCGGGGTGATCGGCAGCGCGACCCTGACCCTGGGGGCTCACGAGATCGAGGCCGGCTTCTGGTACGAGGACAACGACTTCACCCAGGCCCGTCGGTTCTACGCGCTCAACCGCACCTCCTTCTCCCGCGATATCCTGGAGATGCAGTCCGGCGCCTTCCGTACCGACTGGGAGTACGACTTCAACACCACCACCCGGAAGTTCTACCTCTCCGACATCTGGACGATCAGTGACGTCCTGGCGGTTAACTTCGGCTTCAAGTCGCTGTCGGTGGAGAACCAGTCCACCACCGTCGTCGGCGCCAACAAGACCGGGACCATAAAGGCCGAGGAGAACTTCCTGCCGCAGATCGGGATCCGCTTCGACCTGAACCCCGACAGCCAGGTGTTCGCGGGCTATTCCGAGAACATGCGGGCCTTCGCCAGCTCCGGAACCTCCGGCCCGTTCTCCGCCTCCCAGGCGGGTTTCAACGCCATCAAGGACAAGCTGAAGCCCGAGCTTTCCCAGACCTTCGAGGCCGGCTGGCGCTACAGGACGCCGGAGTTCCAGGGGGTGGTGGCCCTCTACCATGTCCAGTTCGAGAACCGACTGTTCGGCGTGGCCCAGGGGTCAGGGATCCAGGGCAACCCCTCGGCGCTTTCCAATGTCGGCGGGGTGACCGCTAAGGGTTTCGAGGCCGCCGCGGACTGGACCTTCGCCCCCGACTGGTCGCTGTTCGCCTCCTACGCTTACAATGACTCCACCTATGACGACGACACCCGCGACGGCAACGGCGTGGTCGTGGCCAAGACCGCCGGCAAGACCACCGTCGACACCCCGGAGAACCTCTTCAAGGCCGAGCTGAGCTACGACGACGGCGCGCTGTTTGGAAAGTTCGGCCTAGCCTATCTGAGCAAGCGCTTCTTCACCTACGAGAACGACCGCGGTGTCCCGTCCCAGACCGTGGCCGAACTCGCGGTGGGCTACCGGTTCTCCGGCTCGCCCCTGCTGGAGGGCCTCGAGGTTCAACTCAATGTCACGAACCTGTTCGATGAGGACTATGTGTCAACCATCGACTCCAACGGCTTCGCGATCCGGGGTGACAGCCAGACCCTGCTCACCGCGCCGCCGCGCCAGGCCTTCGTGACCCTTCGCAAGACGTTCTGATCATCCCCGACTGGAGCCGGGCCTGTGCGCCCGGCTCCTCTGTTTCTTGAAGCCAGGAGATGGCCATGAAGCTCCCGAACGCCTTGATCGCAGCCCTCGCCCTGACGTTCGCATCCGCCATGCCGGCTGCAGCCAAGGACGCCGACGCACGGCTGGTGCTGGTCACCCTTGATGGGCTGAGCTGGCAGGAGCTTTTCCGGGGCGCCGATCCGGGCCGCGCGGCGGACAAGGCGCTGGTGGAGGATCTCCCCGCCATCCGCCGTGACTTCGTCGATGTACCCGATCGCGCGCTCGCCCTGACCCCTTTCCTGCACAATGTCGTCGCCAAGCAGGGCGTGCTGCTTGGAGATCGGGACCATGGGTCCTGCGCCGCCGTGACGAATGACCAGTGGTTCTCCTACCCTGGCTACAACGAAATTCTCACCGGGCGGGTCGACCCCGCGATCGACTCTAACGAACACGGGCCCAACAAGAACGTCACGGTGCTGGAGTGGCTGAATGGCCGGCCCGGATTCCAGGGCAAGGTCCGCGCCGTGACTTCCTGGAACGTCTTTTCCGATATCCTTTCGGTCGGCCGCAGCAAGCTTCCGGTGAACGCCGGCTGGGCAGCCCCGGCGCCCCGCACCGCCATGGAGAAGACGCTTGGTCGCCTGCAGGACCAGACTCCGCGCCGCTGGGCCGGGGTGCGGTTCGACGTCTTCACCCACGGCTACGCCCTGGAGAGCCTGAAGCACGACAAGCCCCGCGTGCTCTACGTGTCCTACGGCGAGACCGACGACTTCGCCCACGACGGCCGCTACGACCAGACCCTGATCGCCGCGCGACGCACCGACGGATTCCTCGCCGAGCTCTGGTCGACCCTGCAGGCCGACCCCGCCTATGCCGGCAAGACCACCATGATCATCACCACCGACCATGGCCGGGCAAACGACACCAAGCCGGACGGCTGGAAGAGCCACGGGAAGCCGCAATGGGCCGACTCCAACCAGAGCTGGATCGCCGCCATCGGGCCCGGGATCAAGGCGGGCGCCAAGGTGACCGGCGGCTGCGCCGGCGCCAATCAGGTGGCCGCGACGGGGCTGCAGGCGCTGGGCCTGGACTGGAAGGACTTCGATCCCCAGGCCGGCGCGCCGCTGCCGATCTTCCGGGCCGGAAACTAGATCAGGGCAGGGTGTCGCAGCCTTGAATCTTCATCTGAAGTTAAGGCAGACGGGCGGAGTCTCCGGCGGCGGATCAGCGCCTCGGAGCACCCCCTTTTGCGTAACCTCGTCGCGGCCGTCGAGCGTCTCGATCCGCTGACCGTTTCGGGCCGCGTCGCGGCGGTGAACGGCCTGCTGATCGAAGCCCGCGGCGGGCTGACCCGCCTGTCGGTCGGCGCCCGCGCCGAGATCGAACGGCGCGCCGAAAAGCCGCTTCAGGCCGAAGTGGTCGGCTTCCGTGAAACCCGCGCCCTCCTGATGCCCTTCGGCCCTGTCGAGGGCGTGGCCCCCGGCGCGCAAATCCGCATTGACCCCATGGGCTCGGCCGTCCGCCCGACACGGGCTTGGCTTGGCCGCATCATCGACGCCTTCGGTGACCCCATCGACGGCCTCGGCCCCCTGCCCCAAGGTCCGGCCGCCTATCCCCTGCGCGCGGCGCCGCCGGCCGCCCATGCCCGTGGTCGGGTCGGGGAACGGCTGAACCTCGGCGTCCGGTCCATGAACGTCTTCACGACCTGCTGCCGTGGACAGCGTCTCGGCGTTTTCGCCGGCTCCGGTGTCGGCAAGTCGGTGTTGCTCTCCATGCTGGCCAAGGAAGCTGACTGCGACGTCGTCGTCGTGGGTCTGATCGGCGAGCGGGGCCGGGAGGTCCGCGAGTTCATCGAGGAGACCCTGGGCGAGGAAGGCCTGAAGCGCGCCATCGTCGTGGTCGCCACCTCCGATGAGCCGGCCTTGAAGCGCCGCCAGGCCGCCTACATGACCCTGGCCATCGCCGAGTTCCTCCGCGACCAGGACCTCGAAGTCCTGTGCATGATGGACAGCGTCACCCGTTTCGCCATGGCCCAGCGCGAGATCGGCCTGGCCGCCGGCGAGCCGCCTACCACCAAGGGCTATACTCCCACCGTCTTCACCGAGCTGCCCAAGCTGCTGGAGCGCGCCGGACCCGGACCGGTCCGTCCGGACGGGACCACGGCGGGGCCGATCACCGGTATCTTCACCGTGCTGGTGGATGGCGATGACCACAACGAACCCATCGCCGACGCCGTGCGCGGTATCCTCGACGGCCACATCGTCATGGAGCGCGCCATCGCCGAGCGCGGGCGCTTCCCGGCGATCAACGTGCTGAAGTCCATCAGCCGGACCATGCCGGGCTGCCACCTGCCGCACGAGCGTCAGATCGTCACCAACGCCCGCCAGACTCTGGCGGCCTACGCCAATATGGAGGAGCTGATCCGCATCGGCGCCTACCGGACCGGCGCCGATCCCGCGGTCGACCGGGCCATCGCCCTGAACCCGCAACTGGAAGCCTTCCTTGGCCAGGACAAGGACGAGGCCTGTGGCCTCGAAGAAAGCTTCGAACGCCTGGCCGAGATTCTGATGAGTGAGGCCGCATGAGCTGGGCAGACAGTCTGATCAAGCTTTCGACCTATGAGGTCGAGATCCTGCAAAAGCGCCTGGGCGAGATCACCGACCGACGCATGGCCGCCGAGATGAAGCTGGTCCTGCTGGAGGCGGAGGGCGAGGCGGAGGCGCAGCGCGCCCGTGAGGACGCCGAGCACGGCTGGTATCAGGTGGGCTTCCTGGAGGGCCTGCGGGTCCGCAAGGCCGCGACCCAGGTCGAGATCAACCGCATCGCCGACGAGGAAGCCGGCGCCCGCGACGCGCTGTCCCTGGCCTACGAAGAGCAGAAGAAATACGAGCAGGTGGCCGACGGCATCGCCAAGGCCCGCGCCAAGCAGGTCGCCAAGCTTGAGACCGCCGCCCTCGATGAACTGGGCCTGCGCCGGGCCTCCGGGGCGCGATGAGGTCCGGCCTGCATCGGCGGGCCTTCGTCGGTTCCGCCCTGGCCCTGGCGGCCTGCGGCGCCGATGCCCAGACCGGGCCGGTCAGCCTTCCACCCTTGAAAAGCATCGCGCCGTTCCCGGTGGGTGTCTGCATTCAAGCCGTCCATCTTGAGGACCGCGATCTCGTGCGGCTGCTCGTCGAGCAGGTCTCCCAACTCACGCCCGAGTGGGAGATGAAAATGGAGTACATCGCCCAGCCGGACGGCTCCTTCCGTTTCGATGGGCCCGATCAGATCGCCGCCTTCGCCAAGACCCACGGGCTGCGCCTCTTCGGCCACACCCTGGTCTGGTATGATCAGGCCCCAGCGGCTTTCACCGATCTGGACGAGAGCCGGGTCAGCTTCGCCGACGCCTACCGCAACTACATCCTGGCGGTGGTGGGGCGCTATCGCGGCCAGGCGGTGGGCTGGGACGTGATCAACGAGACGGTGCTGGACGACGGCAGCGGCTGGCGCGACAGCCTCTGGGCGCGCAAGCTCGGCAAGCTGGAGCACATGGTGCTGGCCTTCCAGCATGCCCGCGAGGCCGATCCCGGCGCCGTGCTGTTCCTCAACGACTTCTTCCTCGAAACCCACCCCAAGAAGCGCACGGCGTTCCTCAAGCTGGCCGAGGCGCTGCTGAAGGCCGGCGCGCCCCTGGGTGGCCTGGGCACCCAGACCCACCTGGCGGCGGGCGACCAGAGGGGCTTGATCAAGGCGGCCATCGCCGACCTCGCCTCCCTGGGCCTGCCGATCCATATCTCGGAAATGGACGTCTCCCTGCAGGAGGGGGGCGACCGCAATGAGCGCCTGACCCGCCAGGCCGATCTCTACCGCGAGGCGGCCGAGGCCTTCTCGGCCCTGCCGCAACGTCAGCAGTTCGCCTTCACCACCTGGGGACTGCGGGACCAGGAATCCTGGCGCAAGAGAGAGGACGGCGCCGACGCGCCCCTGCTCTTCGATGTGAATGGAGCGCCAAAACCCGCCGCCGCGGCCTGGGTGCAAGGGCTCGGCTAAAGGGTCCGAGCCTCTCTGAAACACTACCCCTGCTGAGCAGGCGGAGGCCGGACTGAGTGTTCCGCGTCGGTGGCCTGGCGGATGGCGTGCAGGTCGTCGCTCAGGCGGAACAGGGCGACATAGAGTTCACAGAACGAGCGCCACAGCAGCACCAGGGCCGCCACCACCAGGAAGCCGCCCACTAGCACGCTGGCGGCCAGCAGGATACCCATGAGCAGCTCTTCGCGCAGGGCCACGCCGACCGCGGTGCCGATGAACCCGAAGGCGATCAGGGCGATGACCCCAAGGCCCGCCCAGTAGATCAGGTGAATGACCTGGTTGGTCATCAGCCGCTCGAAGGTCAGCAGGTCCCAGAAGAGACTCGCGCCCGGGCCGCGCCGGAGTTTGGGTTTGGATGGCCGCATGCGATGTCCAAGCTCGGAGCTGACAATCGCCCCGTGGGCGAAACCGCTACCAGTGGAAAAGCGCGCCTGCAACGGCCCACACGTTGAGGGGGCGCCTAGATCGTCCCGACCGTCTTGAGGCGGGCCTTGGGGTGGACTTCATTCTGGCTCATCACCGGGGTCTGGCCGCGGAAGCGTTCGATGATCGAGCGCACATAGGGGCGAATCTGTGGGCTGGTGAGCAGCACCGGTGAGTCGCCGTTGAGCGCCGCGCGTTCGAAGCTGTCACGCACACCCCGGATGAATTCCTGCAGGCGCGAGGGGGCCAGCGCCAGTTGCTTCTCGTCGCCGGCCCCGATCAGGGCGTCGGCGAAGGCGTTCTCCCATTCCGCCGACATGGTGATGATCGGCAGGGCCCCGTCGTCGCCGCGGTGGGCGAAGGAGAGCTGACGCGCCAGCCGGCCGCGGACCTGTTCCACCAGCAGGGTGATGGACTGGGTATGCGGCGCGGCCTCGCCAATGCCCTCCAGGATCGAGGGCAGGTCGCGGATCGAGACCCGCTCCTTGAGCAGGGCCTGCAGAACGCGCTGGATGGTGGTGGCTGACACCACCTGGGGCACCAGGTCGTCCACCAGCTTCTTCTGCTCGGGCGGCAGGTCCTTGAGCATCTTCTGCAGCTCCGCGTAGGAGAGCAGGTCGGGCATGTTCTCCTTGAGAATCTCGGTCAGGTGCGTGGTCAGCACGGTGGCCGGGTCAACGATGGTGTAACCCCGGAAGGTGGCTTCCTCCCTTAGGCTGTCATCCACCCAGGTGGCGGGGAGACCAAAGGCCGGCTCCCGGATGTGCTCGCCCGGCAGGTCCACCTGGCCGCCGCGCGGGTCCATGGCCATCAGGGAGCCCAGGCGAACCTCGCCGCCGCCGGCCTCCATCTCCTTGATGCGGATCATGTAGCCCTGGCTGGCCAGCCGCATGTTGTCGAGGATGCGCACGGCCGGCATGACGAAGCCATAGTCGGTGGCCAGCGTCCGGCGCAGGGCCTTGATCTGGTCGGTCAGGCGGCGGCCTTCCAAGTCGTTGATCAGCGGCAGGAGGCCATAGCCGAGCTCGATCTTGATCTCGTCGATGGCCAGGGTCTGGCTGATCGGCTCTTCCTGTTCCTCAGCGGTGGGGGCGGCGACCGTGAGCGAGTTCTGCTCTGGAACCACGGGCTGGGCGTGCCCCCTCCGCCAGGCCAGCACACCGGCGGCGATGGAGACGACGGCGAAGGGGATGATCGGCATCCCCGGGATCAGGGCCACGACGCCGGCGGTGGCCGAGACCATGCCGAGCGCGATGGGGTTCATCGCCAGCTGGGTGACCAGCGCCTTGTCGGCCGAGCCGTCGACGCCGGCCTTGGACACCAGGAAGCCGGCCGCGATAGAGATGATCAGGGCGGGAATCTGGCTAACCAGGCCGTCGCCGATGGTCATGATGGTGTAGGTCGCGGCGGCTTCGGCGATGGGCACCTTGTGCTGGATCACACCGATCAGGATGCCGCCGATGACGTTGATGGCGACGATCACCAAGCCGGCGATCGCGTCGCCGCGCACGAACTTGGACGCGCCGTCCATGGCCCCGAAGAAGGTCGATTCCTGCTCCAGCTCCTTGCGGCGCTTCTTGGCCAGATCCTCGTCGATCAGGCCCGAGGACAGGTCGGCGTCGATGGCCATCTGCTTGCCGGGCATGGAGTCCAGGGTGAAGCGGGCGGCGACTTCGGCGATCCGGCCAGAACCCTTGGTGATGACCACGAAGTTCACCAGCACCAGGATGGCGAAGACGATCAGGCCGATGGCGAAACTGCCGCCGGTCATCAGGTGGCCAAAGGCCTCGATGACCTTACCCGCCCCGTGTGCCCCCTCGTGGCCGTGGCCCAGGATCAGGCGCGTGGACGCTATGTTCAGCGCAAGTCGGAAAAGGGTCGTGACCAGCAACACCGTCGGGAAAGCGGTGAATTCGAGCGGGCGGGTGATCAGCAGCGAGGTCATCAGGATCAGCACGGCGCTGGTGATCGAAAGCGCCAGCAGGGCGTCCAGCACGAAAGCCGGGATCGGCAGGATCAGCAGGACGATGACGCCGATGACGCCTATGGCCAGGGCCACCTCGCCACGCGCGATCCAGCTCCACACCTCTCCGGCGGAGGGGCGGTTGGTGCCGTAACCTGCGGGGACGTCAGCCATGGTGGGAATCCGAAACGCCTGCTCTCCGAAGAGGACAGGCCGAAAGCAAGATCAGACGACTAGGCGGCGTGGGCGCCTGCGCCCTGCGGGGCGGGGACCGAGACGCCGGCCTCGCTGTATTCCTTGAGCTTGTTGCGCAGGGTGCGGATGGAGATCCCCAGGATGTTGGCCGCGTGGGTGCGGTTGCCGAGGCAGTGCTCCAGGGTGTCGATGATCAGCTGCTGTTCCATGGTCGCCACGGTTTGTCCGACGAAGTCGCGGGTCGCCGACTCCGCCGCGGTGGCCGCGGCATAGGCCGTGCGCGAGCCGGGGTCCGGGGCGGCCAGGGGCTGGCCGTCGGGCAGTCGGATGGCGGCCTCGTCGATCTCCGGGCCGACAGCCAGGAGGACGGCGCGGTGCATGGCGTTTTCAAGCTCGCGGACATTGCCCGGCCAGCGGTGGCTGGCCAGGCGGCGCTTGGCTTCCCCCGACAGGGGACGCTCGGCCACGCCATTGGCGGCGGCGTACTTCTTGACGAAGAACTCGGCCAGGGCGACCACGTCGCCGGGCCGCTCGCGCAGGGCCGGCAGGCGCAGGTTCACGACGTTGAGTCGGTAGAGCAGGTCCTCGCGGAAGGTGTGGTCCTTCACGGCCTGGACAAGGTCGCGGTTGGAGGTGGCCAGGATGCGGATGTCCACCTTCACCGGCTTTGAGCCGCCGACCCGGTCGATTTCGCGTTCCTGGATGGCGCGCAGCAGCTTGGCCTGCAGGCGCACGTCCATCTCGGATATTTCATCCAGCAGCAGGGTGCCGCCGTTGGCTTCCTCGAACTTGCCGATGCGGCGGGCGAGCGCACCCGTGAAGGCGCCCTTCTCGTGGCCGAACAGCTCGCTCTCCAGCAGGTTCTCGGGGATGGCCGCGCAGTTGACCGAGATGAAGGGTTTGGACGCCCGCCGCGACTTCTGGTGGACGTAACGGGCGATGACTTCCTTGCCCGAGCCGCTCTCGCCGGTGATCAGGATGGAGGCTTCCGAGCCCGCCACTTGGTCGGCAAGCGAGATCACCGCCTGCATGGCGGCGTCGCGCACCACCATGGGCTTGTTGTCGTCGGAGACGGCGGCCAGCACCGCGGCGATCATCTCCGCCTCGGGGGGCAGGGGGATGAACTCCTTGGCGCCCGCGCGGATGGCGTCGCCGGCCCGCTTGGGATCGGCGTCGACTCCGCATGCCACCACCGGCACCCGGATGCGCTCGGCCTCGTTAGCCGCGATGAGGGCGGCGATATCGAGGTCATAGTCCACCAGCAGGAGGTCGGCCCCCTGACCCGCGCGCAGGGCGTGGGTGCAGGCCGCGATGGTCTCCACGTGGCTGACCTTGGCGCCCGCCGACATCGCCATCTTCACGGCGGTGGACAGTTGCCCGTTTAGTTTTCCGACGACCAGAAGCCGCATATCAAATCTCCTCAGACACCAGCAGCCGTCAGGCCGCCGAGTCCCCGTCCTTGATGATTTCCGTCATGGTCACACCCAGGCGTTCGTCGACGATGACGACCTCGCCCCGGGCGACCAGGCGGGTATTGACGTAGATGTCGATGGCCTCGCCGACCTTGCGGTCGAGCTCCAGCACGCTGCCCGAGCTGAGCTGCAGCAGCTGGGCCACGGACATGGTGGCGCGGCCGAGCACCGCGGAAATGGAGACCGGGACGTCGAATACCGGCGCCAGGTCGGTGCGGTCTTGTCCTCCATGTCCATCGACATGTCGGCGAGCGGATCGCCGGGGGCGAATTCGTCGAGCTCAAGTCCGTTCTCGGCCATGGGGATCAGCCTTCACTTCCAGGAATAAGGGGTTCGGCGTGCAGGCCCTCGGCGGCGAGCGCCGCTTCCAGGACTTCCGCCACGCGCTCGGCCGCGGCCGCGGGGTCGTAGGCCGCCGCGCCGTCGCCGAAGTCGAGGGTGAAGGCGGCGCCGCTGAGACCGGCGCCCTCCTTGATGTGAATGGCCCCAGAATAGCCGATGCCCTGGGCGACTTCGGACAGCAGGGGCTCCAGCACGACGGCGAGATCGGGAGAAGCCGACACCACCAGGCGCGGCGCGGCCTCGATCTCCCGGGCCAGGGACTCGAGCGCCGCCTGGATCGGGGCCTCGGGGAAGCGGGCCAGGGCGGCGTCGGCGATGGCCTTGGCGCAGGCCAGCGCCAGGTGCGCCGAGCCGAGCCGGTGTTCGTGGGCCACTTCCGCCAGGGTCGGCAGGGCCGCGCGCGCGGCGTCGGCCACCCGCGACAGGGCCTGGGCCTGCAGGGCCGCCATGGAGGCCAGGCCTTGGCTTTCGCCTGCGGCGAAGGCGGTCTGGCGCACGGCCTCGACCTCTTCGGCGGAGTAGGAGCGCTTCGGACGCGGCGTGGCGAAGGCGACCTCGCCCGCGCCATCGAAGACTGTGTCGAAGCCGAACTTTTCGTGGGGGATGTCGCTGGCCATCAGTAGATCAGCTCATCGTCGCTGCCGGCGCCGGCCAGCATGATCTCGCCCTTGGCGGCCAGGTCCTTGGCGACCTGCACCATGGCCATCTGGGCCTGGTCGACGTCGCGCAGGCGCACGGGGCCCATGCCTTCCATGTCCTCGCGCATGATCTTGGCGGCGCGCTCGGACATGTTGGAGAAGAACATCTCCCGCAGGCTGTCGGAGGACCCCTTGAGCGCCAGGCCCAGCTGATCCTTCTCCACCGCCCGCAACAGGGTCTGGACTCCGCCGGGATCGAGCTTGGACAGGTCCTCGAAGACGAACATCAGGGCGCGGATACGCTCGGCGCTCTCGCGGTTGCGCTCTTCCAGGGCGGCGATGAAGCGGGCCTCGGTCTGGCGGTCGAAGGCGTTGAAGATGTCGGCCATCATCTCGTGGCTATCGCGCTTGGAGGTGCGCGCGAGGTTCGACATGAATTCGGTGCGCAGGGTCTGCTCGATCTTGTCGAGGATCTCGCGCTGCACCGGCTCCATCCGCAGCATGCGGGTGACGCATTCCAGGGCGAAGTCCTCGGGCAGGGCGGCCAGCACCCGGGCGGCGTGGTCGGACTTCACCTTGGACAGCACCACGGCGACAGTCTGCGGGTATTCATTCTTCAAATAGTTGGCGAGCACCGCCTCATTCACGTTGCCCAGCTTGTCCCACATGGTGCGACCCGCCGGACCGCGGATCTCCTCCATCAGGGTGTCGACCTTCTCGGCCGGCAGGAAGGCCGCCAGCAGGCGCTGGGTCTGCTCGAAGGAGCCCATGATCGCGCCGGCGCCGGACATGCCGGAGATGAAGTCCACCAGCAGCTGCTCGACCACGGAGGCCGCGACATTGCCGAGGCCGGCCATGGCCTGGGAGATCTCCTTGATCTCCTCGTCGTCCAGCTGTTGCCAGATGGTGCCGTGGTCCTCGCCGAGCGCCAACAGGATGACGGCGGCCTTCTCCGGCCCGCTCAGGCGGGTGACGTCGGTGATCGCCTTCCCTTTGGAGCCTACGGCCATCAGGTCGTCTCATGCAGCCAGGTGCGCAGCAGCGACACCGACTCTTCAGGATGGCTGTCGACGAACTCGGCGACGCGCTTGACGGAGGAGGCCTTCACCTGTCCCTCGATGCGGGCGATGTCGATCCGTGACTCCAGCTCGTTGCCGGGGCTAGGCAGGGCCAGGGGCTGGCCAGTGGTCGGATCGACGGCCACCTGCATCGGCTGGCCGTCGGCGGTGGTGATGATGCGGGTCATCTGCGGCGCGCTGGCCATGGTCAGGGCCGGCAGCCCGCCGGCCACCGCGCCGCCGCGACCGCCGCCGCTAAGCATCGGGCGGACCACGAAGATCATCATGGCCAGGGCCACGATGGCCATCACCCCCAGTTCGGCGGCGCGCATGATGTCGTTCTTGTCGAAGCCCATCAGCGGGCTGGCCGCCGTCGTCCCGTCGGCGTCGACGGCGGAGGGGAAGCGGACATTGACCACGGTCACCTGGTCGCCGCGGGCCTCGTCGAAGCCGACCGCGGTGCGCACCAGCTGCTCCAGGCGCTCCATCTCCTGGGCGCTGCGGGGGGTGTAGGCGCCGGGCTTGCCGTCCTTGCCGGGGACTGTGACCCCGTCAACAGCCACCGCCACGGAGATGCGCTTCAGCTGGCCGGGCTCCTTCACCTCGGTGCGGGTGGTCTTGGAGATTTCGTAGTTGGTGGTGGATTCGGTGCTGCCGCTGTTGGAGATGCTGTTGTCGCCCTCCGCCCCGGTTCCGCCGGGGATATTGTTGGCGGCCGAGGCCTGACCATTGGTGGCGGGGCCGTTTTCTTTGGCCGTTTCCTCGGTGGTGGAGTCCGAGCGGATCACCTGGCCGTCCGGATCGAACTTTTCCTCGGCGATAGTGACCCGCGACAGGTCGAGGTCGGCGGTGACGTTCACGCGCGCCTTGCCCGGACCGACCATGCCCTCAACCAGGGCCTTGATGGTCTTGGTGATCCGCTGTTCGACGTCGCTCTTGCGGCCGTCGGCGGCCATGGCGTCCCCGGCCTCGCCGCCCGACAGGGTCTTGGCGTGCTGATCCACCACGGTCACGCGGTCGGGCTTCAGGTTGGGAACCGCGCCGGCCACCAGGTTCTGCATGGCGCGCACCTGATCAGCGCTCGGCTGGCGCCCACCGACCCCGATGCTGACCGAGGCCGACGGCTGTTCAGCCTCTTCCTCGAACAGCTCCCGCTTGGGCAGGACCAGGTGGACCCGGGCCGAGGTGATGCCGTCCAGGGCCTGGATCGTGCGGGCCAGTTCGCCTTCCAGGGCGCGCTGGCGGTTGAGCTGCTGGACGAAATCCGTCTGGCCCATGGCGTTGGCGTTGTCGAAAATCTCGTAGCCCACCGAACCCGAGGTCGGCAGGCCCTTGCCCGAGAGCAGCAGACGGGTGGAGGCCACCTCGTCGCGGCCCACGAGGATGGTGGAGCCGTCGCCCTTGAGTTCATATTTCACATTGGCCTGGTCGAGGGCCGCGGTGATGGCGCCGGCCTCCTTCAGGTCCAGGTTTGAATAGAGCAGGGACTTGGGTTGGCCGAGGTTCATGGACAGCGCGACGATCGCGGCGACCACGCCGATGCCGATCCCCAGCAGGGCCGCGACCCGTCCGATACCGAACCGTTGCAAGGAGGCGACGAAACTGTTCAACGCGAGGCCGTCCCTGTTTCAAAGCGGGGGCCGTCACAGAATGCGCCCACCGCTAGGCAGGATTTACCCAGTGCTTGGTAAACGACGCGTTTACATCTCAGCTTCGCTGTCGCGGACCGAAGGACGCGGTGTCGCAGGTCTCAGAGGGGGCCGCGAGAAAAGGGCGCCCTAGGCCAGGGTGGCTAGCCGCCCCAGGGGGTCAGCGCGCCCCACAGGCCCAGGACCACGCAGAAGGCGGTGTAGAGCAGCACCGTGAAGGTGAACCCGGCCTTGCGGGCCTGGGTCCAGCTGTCCACCCGGCGGCCGCCCCGCCAGACGGCGGGCACCATGAGCAGGGTGCCCGCTGTCAGGAGGGTGGCGACAAAGGCGCAGGCCGAGGCGATCACCAGGGTCGCGCCGGGCCAGCCGTACATGATGTTGGCCAGGTCACTGGTCTTCGACGCCCAAACCAGCAACAGCACCATCGAAGTCAGCCACAGCGCGGCCTGGATGTTTTGGATCAGGCTGGCGCGGCTCTGAATCCCGGTCTCGCGGAATTCGCGGCGGTTGCGCAGCAGGACCCCGCCCAGGGTGGCGGCTGACGCCAGGGCCGTGAGGCCCGCCAGGATCACCAGGGTCGTGGGGCGGTTCCAGAAGCCGGTGCGTTCGAAGGTGGAGGCTCCGGTCGCCCGACTGAAACTGACCGCCTTACCGTCGGAGACCTCGAAGCTCAGGCGTTCTGCGCCGGTGGTGGAGATGAAGCGGCCGCCCAGCGGATCGCCCTCCGGGACCCAGCTGCGGGCCGGATCGCCCATGCTGCCGGAGGTCACCAGCCGGCCGTCGTCGGTGACGCTGACCGAGACGCCGCTGATCAGTCGGCCGACGAAGGACTCCAGGCCGCGATAGGCGCGCCGGGTTCCCAGATAGTAGCCTTCATAGGCCTTGCGGTTGTCCACCAGGGCCGGGACACCCTTGCGCGGGAAGGGCATCGGCGGCGCGTAGAATTGGGCCACGATGCGCTCGGGCAGGCGCGTGACCAGATCGCCGCCGGTCTCGGTGTTGGTGCTGATGAACACGCCCAGCTTCAGGTCAGGCGCCACCACCATGTTGGACAGGAACGACAGGGTGCCCCCGGAATGGCCGAAGCCCTGATGGCCGCCGGGCAGGTCGTAGGTCGCAAAGCCATGCAGCCAGCCGTTGATCCCGGGCGCGGTTCTCCGGAGCGGCGTCGCGAAGGCCGTGGCGGCGCGCGGGCCGTAGATGACCGCGCCGTCCAGGCTGCCGCCGTTCAGCAGCATCTGCATGTAGCGCGCCATGTCACCGGCGGTGGAGGACACCGAGCCGGCCGGGGCGATGTGGCCGATATATTCGTAGGGTCGCGCGCTGTATCCAGTGGGCGTCCAGCGATAGCCTTCCGACAGGTCGTCCTGCAGGGCGTCGGGCATGGGCGCCGGCAAGCCGGGCTCCGTGGGCCGCGCCTCGCGGAAGGTGGTGTGGTTCATCTTGAGCGGCAGGAAGATCTCTTCCTCCATCAGCCGCTCGAAGGGCTTGCCCGAGGCGTAGGACACCGCCTGGCCGGCCAGCGCCGCGCCATAGTTGGAATAGCTCGCGACCGCGCCCGGCGCATGGACCCGGCGAGGCCGCTCCTGGCGCAGATAGGCGGCCAGCGACCGCTCGCGGCTGGGGTTCCTCTCGAACAGCTGGCCCAGGGCCCGGTCCTCGAAGCCCGGCGAGTGGTCCAGCAGGTTCCGGACGCGGATCGGCGTGTGGAACCCCTGGTCCTTCACCTGCAGCTGTTCGGGCAGATAGAGGTTGATCGGCTGGCCCAGGCGGATGCGGTCAGCCTCCACCTCCTTCATCAGCGCGATCCAGGTGAAGGTCTTGGAGATCGACCCCACGCGGAACAGCGTGGTGTCGGGGTTGACCCGGCGGACCGGGGAGAGGCTGGCGAAGCCGTAGCCCTTCTTCAGCACCACCTGGCCGTCCTGAATCACCGCGACGGTGACGCCGGCGATGTGTTCGCGGTCCATGGCGTCCTTCACCACGCCGTCGACATAGGCCTCAAGCTCGGCCGGCGGCAGGGGCTGGCCCGGCGCCAGGCGCGCCCCGGAGGCGGCCAGCGGCGCGGAGGGCGCGAGGGTGGTCAGGCTGGAGGTCGGAGCCGCCGGAGCCGCCGTAGCCGACGCGGGCGCAGGGCGCGCCACGCTGCGGGCGGCGGGCCGCGCCGGACGACGCAGGGTCTCATAGGGCACAGGCCCCTGCGGGTTGACGGCGGCGGGGGTCGCGGGGGGCGCGGCGGCGTCCTGGGCGATGGCCGGTGCGGCCAGGAGGAGGAGCGCGGCGAAGGCGGCTTTGGCGACGGAATTCATCGATTGGATCGGCTTCGGGTGAAGGGCTGGCGCAAGCCCCCCTTGTAGAGACGCCTGTGCGGTCTTCAACCCGGCGCCTGTCCGTTAGGGAAGACAGGTTGTCACCCCTTGGGAGCTAGGCCCTGCGGGAAGGGGTACAGGGGCAGCATCGGTCGCAACTGCGGCCCGATCCAGACCTGGGGTTCGGAGGGCGGAGTCATGCCCTCCTTCTTTTCACGGGCCGAGACGCAGGCCAGGATCTGATTGGCGAGGCTGGGGAAGTCGCGGGCGCCGGGGCTCGACTGCAGGAAGCACTCATCGAAGAACGGATACTTGTTGGACTCCCCGCAGCCGAACGACGTGCGGTCAGGCCGCGCCGCCGTCAGGATCATGCGGTTGGGCTGGGCAAGTTCGGGGATGAAGACGCCGGAGAAGCAGGCCGAGATCACCACCACGGTGGGGCGCTGGCCGCAGGTGCGGTCCAGGATCGCCGCCAACAGACGCGGCGCCAGGAGGTCCTGGTCCACCAGCACCCCCTGGGGCGCGCCGTGCGAGGACAGATAGAACAGGCAGCCGCCGCTTGCTCGCGGCGCCACCTCGGTCAGGGCCTCGTAGATGGCCTTTGGACTGGACTTCCCGGGCCTCACATCCCTGTAGCGTTCGGGCCGGACGGAGAACTGCCGCAGGTTGGCCTTCTGGAATCCGATGCGCTCCAGTTCCTGGGAAACATCGCGCCGCGCGTTGTCGAAGGCCTCGGAGGGGCGGCCGGAATTGGCATGCCAGTCGCCGGCCACCACGATGGCGGTCCAGTCGGAGAAGGGGCCGGCGGCGAACGCCGGGGCTGTCCAGCCGAGCAGCAGGACCGTCAGAACGCCGAGGAAACCGCGGCGCAGGCCCATGCTACTTCTTGTAGGACTGGAAGGGGGTGGGAACCGCCGTGCCCGTGGCCTTGGCCACCAGCCGGCCGTCGGCGTCGTAGAGTTCACCCTCGGTGAAGGCGATGGTCCGCCCCCACTTGGCCACCCGGCCGATGCCCTTCAGCGTCCCGGGCGCCGCCGGACGGAAGAAGGTGGTCTTCATCTCGGCGGTGGGCGCCACATGGGTCATGCCGGAGGCCACCATGCAGGCGGTCGACATCGCTTCGTCCAGCATGGCGCAGAGATAGCCGCCCTGGATCTGCTTCATCGGATTGAGCAGCAGTTCGGCCCTGGCCTCGAAGGCCACCTCCACGGACTTCTCAGCCTGACTGACCGCCACCATGCGGAAGCCCAGGGTCTGGGATCCGGTGGGCTGGTTCTTGGAGCGCAGGAAGCGCGCCAGGATCGCCTCGTCGGTCAGGGCCTCGGGCTCCGGAGCTGCGACGTCGGTCATGGTCGTGGGCTCACTTCTTGCGGAATTGGTCCAGGGAGACGACGTTCGCCGCCTCGGGGTCGGCATCGGCGGTGGCCTCCGCCACGGGCGCGGGCTTGTCGGCCACGGCGGCCGGGGCTTCGCCGGCCGCCGGAGCGGTCTCGAAGGACAGCAGGAACTGGACGCTGGGATCGTAGAACCTCGTCACGGCAGCGTAGGGCACCGAGAGCCGCTTGGGTTGGCCGCCGAACTTCAGGGTGACCGAGAAGAAGGTCTCGCCAGGCGCCAGGTCCCAGTACTGGTGCTGCAGGACGATGGTCATCTCGTCGGGGTACTTGCCCAGCAGGTCGGCCGGACCGGAGACGCCGGGCGCCTCGCTCTTGAAGGTGATGTAGAACTGGTGCGCCCCGGGCAGGCCGTCGGGCGCCGCGGCGCGCTTCAGGGCGGCCTTGACCACACCACGCAGCGCTTCCTGAGCCATCGCCTCGTAGTGCATCTGGTCTTGGGCCGGCGGGTCCTGAGCCATGGTGTCTCCGAGAGGCGATAGGCGAGTTGTCAAAGGGTAACGCCTCCGTGCGTGCGCGCAAGGCGGCAGGCGAGTCAAAACGCGGGCTGCGGCCTTGGCGCCACGCGCTTGGCGGACATGGCGGATGCGCCTATTGCGGAATTCGACCGGGGGCCGCCGTCCAAGACCATGCTGTTTGCTTCGCCGACCTTCCTGTTCGTCTTCCTGCCCCTGTGCCTGGCGGCCTATTTCGCCAGTCCGTCAATCGCGCTGAAGAACGCCGTCCTGCTCGCCGCCTCCTTGGTGTTCTACGCCTGGGGCGAGCCGGTCTTCGTGGTGCTGATGGCGGCCATGACCCTGGTGAACTACGCCGCCGCCCTGGCCATCGACGCTCGCGAGGGCGCGGCCCGCAAGGGCGCCTTGGCGCTAGCGGTGACCATCAACCTCGGCGCCCTGACCGTCTTCAAATATGCGGGCCTGATCGCCGTCAGCCTGGGTCTGCCCGATCCGCAGATTCCCTTACCGCTGGGGATCTCCTTCTTCACCTTCCACTGCCTCTCCTACCTGATCGACACCTATCGCCGGCGCTTTCCGGCCAACCGCGACGTCACCCAGGTGGCGCTCTACATCGCCCTATTCCCCCAGCTGATCGCCGGGCCCATCGTCCGCTACAAGACCATCGCAAAGCGGCTGGCCCATCGCCGCCACAGCCTGGGCCGCACCTCGGCGGGCATCCGGCTGTTCATCATCGGCCTGGCCCAGAAGCTGCTGATCGCCGACCCCATCGCGCCCCTGGCCGACGCGGTGTTCGACCACGCCAGGGCTCCCGGCCTCATCGAGGCCTGGCTGGGCGCGGGCGCGTACGCCCTGCAGATCTATTTCGACTTCGCCGCCTACTCGACCATGGCCATCGGCCTGGCGGTGATCTTCGGCTTCTCCCTGCCGCGCAACTTCCGTACCCCCTACGCCTCAGCCTCGGTCACCGAGTTCTGGCGCCGGTGGCACATCAGCCTCTCCACCTGGTTCCGGGACTATCTCTACATCCCGCTGGGCGGCAATCGCGGCCCCGTCTGGAAGACCTGGCGCAACCTGATCGTGGTCTTCCTGCTGTGCGGCCTCTGGCACGGGGCGGCCTGGACCTTCCTGCTGTGGGGCGCCTGGCATGGCCTGTTCCTGGTGCTGGAGCGGGCAGGGCTCGGTCGCCTGCTGGCTCGTCTGCCGCGCCCGATCGGCTGGGCCTATGCGCTTGCCGCCGTGACCCTGGGGTGGGTGCTCTTCCGGGCCGCCGACATGGGCCGGGTCCTTGACCTCTGGACCGGCATGGCGGGGCTGCGGGGGTTGGGCGGCCTCCAGGCCCAGACTCATGCCGCGCTCCAGCCCCTGCACTTGTGGCTGGTCCCCCTCGCGGGCCTGCTGGCGGTGTTTGGCCTGCCCAAGGTCCTGCGCAAGGTTCGCGGCCTCGGCTGGGCCGACACCGCGGGCGTCGCCCTGCTGCTGGCGCTCTGCCTGTTGAAGGTCGCCTGGGGCGCCTACAGCCCCTTCCTGTATTTCCGGTTCTAGGGGCGCGCCATGCTGATGACCCGCCCCCGCCGCCCCCTGATCCTCGCGGTCGTGGCCGTCCTGGTCGCGCCTGTGATCGCCATGCCCTTCATACCGTTCAAGACCGTGTCTCTGGAAGAGAACCGCCGCCTGGCGCCCGCGCCGACCCTACCGACCACCCCCGTTAAATGGCGCAAGCTGCCGCGCGCGATCGACGCCTGGCTCGCCGACCATTTCGGCTTCCGCGATCCCCTGATGCGGATGGCGGCGGAGCTGCAGCGGGGGCTGGGCGGGGAGGGCGCGGCCGCGACCGCGGTCACCGGCCGGCAGGGCCAGATGTTCCTGGTGGACGGCCTGCTGCGCGCCACCGGCCAGGAGGTCGACCCAGCCCGCGCCGCCGACTACGCCGCCTTCGTCTGCGAAGCCAAGGCCAGGCTGCCCGGCGTCAATGTGGTCGCCAGTCTCGCCCCGTCGCCGGCCGAGATCATGCCAGACCTGGCGCCGGACTGGGCCGGGCCCGCCAAGTCACCCACCGAGTACGACCTGGTCCTCAAGGGCCTGGCGCGATGCGGCGTCACCAGCGTCGACCTCCGCCCGAGCCTGCGCGCCGCCCGAGCCGAGGGTCAGGTCTACCGCCAGCTCGACAGCCACTGGTCCCTGCGCGGCTCGCTGACCGCCTACGGCCAGATCGTCCAGGCCATGGGTCAGCCCGGCTGGCGCATCGATCCCAAGGCCCTCTCCTGGGGCGTCGTGGCGTTGAACAATGGCGACCTGCCTCGGCTCGCCGGCCAGCCCCAGGGCGTCGAGCAGGTGGAGATTCATGACGCCGCCGCCCTGCCGCTCGGCGTCGCCCGCGCCCCGATCCCGGGCCTGGCGTCGCGCGCCGAGCCGCCGTTCCTGATCGACACCGGCAAGCCCGGCCCCACGGTCCTGATCATCGGCGACAGTTTCAGCGCCGATCCGCTGCCGCCATATTTCGCGCCCTTCGTCGGCAAGGTCGCCTGGGTCCACGAGGACCGCTGCGCCTTCGACTGGCGGGTGATGGCGAAGGTGAAGCCGGACTACGTGCTCTTCCTGCCCGCCGCGCGCGAAGCCGTCTGCGGCGGCGCCCGGCCCGCGCACTTCAACTGAGAAAAGGAAAGGTGGAGGGCTTCTGTTGCAAGGCGCCCTCCGGGCCCCGCCTAGCGCTGCTAAGACGCTAGGAGTTTAGGTCGAAATCTATCGGGTCGCTTACGCGGCCAAACGGACTTCTTCAGCGAAGTTATCGTTCGCATTTAGATAAAGGCCCGAAACGGTGGGCCAAGCCGGAAGAAAGCAACACCTTTAGACGTCTGTCGATGCTGATCGGCCCCGCACTTGCCCGCGATAACCGGGGGAAGATTGGTGGAGCCGCCGGGAATCGCACCCGGGTCCAGTCCGCTTATGACGTGCGCGTTTATCCTCATAGTCGGGCCGAAACCCGACCCTCCACATATAGGCCTGATGGGTTCAGATTTGAAGAACCGATGGAAAAAACACGCCTCTTCCCGTCCGCGATGCGTGAACGGGCGAGCGGGTGCGTGGACGGCCACCGATTATGCGCGAGCGGATTAGGGAGAGATCGGCTCCATCCCCTAGCCTTGGGCGATCATGTTTTCCACGACCCGAAGGCTTCCCATGCACCCCCTGATCTACGCCGCCCGACCCCTGGTCCTGGATTTCCTGGCCACCATCGTCTTCCTGGTTCTGGTGGCCCTCAAGGTCGATGCGGCCATCGCCGCCGGTGTCGCCATCGCCATCGGGGTGGCGCAGGTGGCCATCCTGAAGGTCATGAAGCGCCCCGTCGCCCCGCTGCAGTGGCTAGGTCTCGCCCTCGTCCTGGTGTTCGGCATGGCCAGCCTGCTGACCCACGACATGCGCTTCCTGATGGTCAAGCCCACCGTCGTCTACGTGATGGTGGGCGCCTTCATGCTCCAGCGCGGCTGGATGCTGCGCTACATGCCGCCCATCGCCGCGGGTCACGGCGAGGATGTCATGGTGGTGTTCGGCTATGTCTGGGCCGGTCTGATGGTCATCAGCGGGGTGGCCAACGCGGTGGTCGCAGTGGCCTTCACCGACCACTGGGTCGTCTTCATGGCGGTCTTCCCCACGGCCTCGAAGATCGCGCTCTTCGCCGTCCAGTACCTGACCATGCGGACGGTCGTGCGCCGGCGGATCATCGCGGCGCGGGAGGTTCCGGACGGCGCCGTCGCCTAAGCCCTGGCGCGGCCTTCCTTGGCCTTGGCGATGAGGCCGGCGATCAGGATGTCCTTGTAGGACTTCAGCAGGGCGAAGGATCGCTCCACCTGGTCGCGGTCCCCGGTCACCAGCAGCTCCATGGCCAAGCCGCGCATGGCCGCCATGTGCAGGCCGACCATGGCGTCGATGGCCTCGCGGTCCTCGATGCCGATCTCCTGGGCCAGCGCCCACATCTGCTGGCGGCGGTTCTTCTCGATGCTGTTGAACATGTCGGGCAGCTTGGCGGCCAGCACCTTGTCGGAGCGCGCCGCCATCATGATCTCGAGCTTGGCCATGGCCGGCTCCTGGATCAGGACGGTCCAGGTCGTCTCGGTCCGCGACATGAAAAAGGCCAGCTTGTCGTCGTCGTCGTTGAGGGCCGGGGGCTGGTGCGACCGTTCGTCTGCGCCCGAGGCGTAGGCCACCACCGCCAGCATCAGGTCCACCTTGGACGGGAACTGGTGCAGCATCCCACCGCGGCTGACACCCGCGGCCTCGGCGATGGTCGAAAGTGTGGTGGCCGAGTAGCCGAGCCGGTTCAGGCAATCCACGGCGGCGTCGATCAGCCGGGCGCGCATGCTGGCTGTGCGCTCCGCCTGGCTCCGCCGCGCCTCGGGGACAGTGTCGCCCTTGTCGCTCATGTCAGTGGCCTCCCAACCAGGGAGCATCCTGCGGGTGTTCCGCTGCGTGAGGCAAGGTGAAGAAAAGAGGCGCCGACGCGTCATGCGCGCCGGCGCCAGTGCCCAGACGATCTTTGTGACCGCTTGGGAGGACCTCTGTGATCTGTGAATTCTCGCGCCCGATATCGGAGCGCGGCGCCCATGCGAAACCGCACGGACGCCGGCGCCGAAGGTGAGCCATGGCGCCCGCGGCGCCCTGGAAGAGCCGCCGGCGCCGGGCCGTCTCAATGTCAAATTCGTCCAAGTGAAAACGACTCACGCGACCTGACCCGAAGTTGGGTTGGGACGCAAAATTGCGAAATCTATCAATCAACTAAAGCAGGCTGGCGATGAATGGATCGCCTGTTGTTTCCAAATCCCCGTCGGACCGGTTCTAACTCGCGCCCCGTTTGGGACCCGCGCCGATCAGCCTCGTCGTTGGGAGGAAGAGACACCCACGCGGACGCGGCGTCAACAAACAAACCGTCCAAGCGGTCTGTTTTTCACGAGCCTGTGTTCGGTCTCTGAGGTCTAGAAGACCTCGGCGCCCCGGGTGATCGACAGCACCCCGGTCCGCGACAGTTCCACCAGGCCCAGCGGCCGCATCAGGTCGACGAACTTGTCGATCTTCGACGAGGCGCCAGTCAGTTCGAAGATGAAGCTGTCGATGGTGGTGTCCAGCACCTTGGCGCGGAAGATGTCGGCGATGCGCAGGGCCTCGACCCGGTCGCCGCCCGACCCCTTCACCTTCACGAGGGCCAGCTCTCGCTCCAGGCCGTTGGGATCGCGGGTGATGTCCTGCACGTGGCGCGTGGCCACCATCTTCTCCAGCTGCGCCTCGATCTGCATCAGCACGTGCGGCGTGCCCCGGGTGACGATGGTGACGCGGCTGGTGTGGGCGCGGCGGTCGGTCTCGGCCACCGTCAGGCTCTCGATATTGTAGCCCCGCGCCGCGAACAGCCCCACCAGCCGGTGCAGAACTCCCGGCTCGTTGTCCACCAGGATGGCGAAGGTCGCCAGGCTCTCGGCCTCTTCCGAAGGCGTCAGGTCATAGACGGAGGCGGGCTGGGTGTCGGACATGCGGATCTCGTACGAAAGCGTCGGCACGGAGGTGTCACAAGCGCGTCCGGCGGGCAAGGGATGGGAATGTCGGAAAATCGCTGGCCTTCCGTGGGGCCGATGTCGGACAACAAGCGGGACAACAAACACCGGGAGGCCTCAGGCCATGGCGATTTCACTCTACGACGTCAGCGTCGGCTCATTCCTGCAGTCCCTGGGCGGCGTCGCGGGCTTCCTGGACCGGGGCCTGTCCCACTTCACCGACAACAATGTCGATCCCAACAGCATCGTGGACGTGCGCCTGTTCCCCGACATGCTGCCCTTCTGGTTCCAGATCTCCTCGGTGGCCCACCACTCCATCGACGCCATCGACGGCGTGCGGGCCGGCACCTTCTCGCCCGGGGGCGCGACCCCGCCGCTCAGCTACGCCGACCTGCAGAAGCTGGTGGCCGACGCCATCGCCTCGCTGAAGGCCCTGGACCCCGCCGAGGTCAACGGCTTCGAGGGCAAGGACATGGCCTTCGTGATGGGTTCGCTGCGGCTGGGTTTCACCGCCGAGACTTTCCTGATGTCCTTCTCCTTGCCCAACCTGCATTTCCACGCCACGACCGCCTACGACATCCTGCGCATGCAGGGCGTGCCGCTCGGCAAGCGCGACTACATGGGCCCGATGCGTTTGAAGGCGTAGGCGCCTTGCCCTGGCGGCCCAGGTCGGCATGCTTGGCGACATGCACGCAGACCGGGACGCCATCGCCGCCAACCTCGCGGCCTTTCCGCGCCGCGCCCTGGACCCGACCGGGCGCCGTCGCGCGGCGGTGGCCATCGTGCTGTCGATGAGGGACGGTGAGCTCACCTATCTGCTGACGCGGCGCGCGCTCACCATGCGCCGGGGCGCGGGCAACTACGCCCTTCCGGGCGGCAATCTGGAGCCGGGGGAGGACGCCGTCACCGCCGCGATCCGCGAGACCTCCGAAGAACTCGGCGTCGCCATCACCCCGCAGGAGGCGCTTGGCCTGCTGGACGACTTCCTTACCCTGGGCGGTCACGTGGTGACCCCGGTGGTGTTCTGGACCGACGAGGCGCTCAGCCTCAATCCCGACCCCACCGAGGTGGACCGCGCCTGGTTCGAGCCGGTCGAGCGGCTGAACCATCCCGACTCCCCGATGAGCGAGGATCACCCCGACGGCGGCGAGCCGATCCTGCGGATGTTCGCCGACGACAACTGGATCAATCCGCCGACGGCGGCCTGGCTCTACCAGTTCCGCGAGGTCGCCCTACACGGCCGCCTGACCCGCGTGAGCAAGATTGGTCAGCCGGAGTGGACGGCGCGCTAGCTGGCCTTAGAGTAGCCGGTATAGAATTTTCAGAGCGGCGAGAGACCGCACAGGAGAGGGAGCCAATGGCCACCAAGACATTTCCCGTGGAAGCGAGCCACATCCTCATGTTCGCGAGGTCGGTAGGCGACGATAACCGCGTCTATTCCGACGCCGAATACGCCAAGGGCACCGAGGCCGGCGGCATCCTCGCCCCGCCGACCTTCGCCCAGGCCAGCGCCCAGTTCGACCCCGACTACGGCCTGCGCCCCAAGATCGGCCAACCCTGGTTCGGCTCGGGCAAGAACGCCACCGGCATCACCCGCGCGCCCGGCGGCGGTGGGGGAGGCGGCGGCGGCCTGCATGCAGAACAGCACTTCGAGTATCACCGCCCGATGAGGGCTGGCGACGTGCTCACAGCCACCACCACGCCCGGCAAGACCTGGGAGAAGGAAGGCAAGCGCTCGGGCAAGCTGGTCTTCTCCGAGAGCGTCACCGAGTACCGCGATCAGAAGGGCGAACTGGTGATCACCGCCCGCGGCGTTGGTGTCCGCACCGAACGTCCCGTCGAACAACCCGCTGAGAAGGCGTAAGAACATGGCGCTCAGCGCGAAATCACTGAAGGTGGGCGACGCCCACACCGCCCGTCTGGTGGAAGACCTGAAGCGGACCCAGATCGTCCAGTACGCGGGCGCTTCCGGCGACTACAATCCGCTGCACACCGACGAGATCTTCACCACCCAGGTGGCCGGCTACCCGTCGGTCTTCGCCCACGGCATGCTGACCATGGGCATGACCGGCAAGATGCTCACCGACTATGTCGGCGACGCCCGCCTCACCAAGTACGGCGTGCGCTTCACCAGCCAGGTCTGGCCGGGCGACACCCTGGAGGCGACCGCCACGCTCAAGGCGATCAGCGAAAAGGACGGCGCCAAGATCGCCGAGTTCGACGTCAAGACGACCAACCAGGCCGGCGTCGAAGTGCTCAGCGGCTACGCCGAAGCCCGCCTCGACGACTGATGGACCAAAGGGCGGAGGCCGATCGTCGGCCTCCGCCAAATCC
Source organism: Phenylobacterium sp. (assembly GCF_031425575.1). Classification (GTDB taxonomy): domain Bacteria; phylum Pseudomonadota; class Alphaproteobacteria; order Caulobacterales; family Caulobacteraceae; genus Phenylobacterium. The sequence goes on along the minus strand of NZ_JANPJP010000326.1, from coordinate 454 downwards.
GTCAGCATGCCTGTTCAACCGGGATCGAACCTAGGTTTTCCTTCTCCCGCAAGGGGAGAAGGACGCTCCTTCATTCTCGCCCGACTAAGTGCGAAGTCCTAGACCAGACGCTTGCCGGCGTCGTCGATGACGCCGCCCAGGTCGCGGCCGTCGTCGGCCAGGATCATCTCGTTGTGGGCCTTGCCGGACGGGATCATCGGGAAGCAGTTCTCTTCCTTGGTGACCCGGCAGTCGAACAGCACGGGCTTGCGCACCGAGATCATCTCCAGGATCTTGTCGTCCAGTTCGCCCGGCGTCTCGGCCCGGATGCCGACGCCGCCGAAGGCCTCGGCCATCTTCACGAAGTCGGGCAGGCTCGCCGAATAGGAGTGGCTGTAGCGCTCCCCGTGCAGCAGCTGCTGCCACTGGCGGACCATGCCCATCCACTCGTTGTTCAGGATGAAGATCTTGATCG
>NZ_JANPJP010000325.1:0-7218 GCF_031425575.1 Phenylobacterium sp. | reverse complement strand
TCGCAATGGAAGGTGGCGCGCCAGGTGGACCAGCGGCCGTCCTTGTTGCGCATCCTGTGTTCAAGGGTCTGGGGAACACCCTCCAGGATGCCGCGGTTGAAGGCGGCCTGGACGGCCTGGGCCTCGTCGGGATGCAGGATTTCGCGGAAGGCCTCGGCGCTCCCCATCTCGTCGCGGCTGTAGCCGGTGATGGCGAGGATATCATCGGACCAGTCGAGCTGCTCGCCGGCCGGTTCGAAGGACCAGGTGCCCACGCCCGCGCTCTCTGACAGCAACAGTCGGGTGCGGCGCGCGTCCTCCACCTCGGCCTCGCGCTCGCGGTCTCGGGTGGCGTCGCGCAGGGTTCCGATGATGTGCCCGTCGTCGGTCAGCTGGCTGCGGCCCTCGAACCAGCGGTAGGAACCGTCCTTCATCCGCATGCGCGCGAGGTTCTGCCCGATGCGGGTTTCAACCAGCCTTTCGGCCAGCTCGCCGAAGGCCTCGAGGTCGTCGGGGTGGATGAAGTCGGCGGGGTATCTGCCGATGATCTCCTCGCTCGCCCAGCCGGTCGTGGCCGTCCAGGCTGGGTTCACCAGCTTGAATCGGGCGTCGGGTCCGATGACGAGCAGCAACTCCTGGCTGTTGGCGAACAGCCACTGGATCATCCGCCCGTGTTCCGTCGGCGTGTCGGTCGCACGCTCTGCCGGCATGGAAACTATCCCCCTCGTTCGAGGCCAACTCTTAGGCGGGAAGCGTAAACGCAACGTTCGAAGAACGTCGGTTGGTGATGAAAGTGGGGCGGCTCAGCGTCAATACGGCCTGGAGGCGCCGGACCGGCGAACGTTGTTCCGTCTTACCGAAATTTCACTATCGTGCGACGCGCACTACCTTGTATGAAGCAGTACCTTGCGATGTTCGATCGCGGGTTTTGGAGGCAGGCCGCGTGGAAGCCGTGGAAGTTCAACTGAAGAAGGGGGTGCTCGAGATGTGCGTGCTCGCGCTCCTCTCCCGGGGCGACAACTATGCCTACGAGATCGCCAGCCGGTTGGCCGAAGGGATCGATATGGGGGAAGGCACCATCTATCCGCTGATGCGGCGGATGCAGGCCGATGGGCTGGTGGACACCTATCTGGTGGAGTCTTCCTCGGGTCCGCCGCGCAAATATTATCGGCTGACCGAGGCCGGGAAGGCGAACTTCATCAGCCAGAAGCAGGCCTGGGTCTCGTTTTCCAAGGCCGTCAACGCCATCCTGGGAGACGCCCAATGACCCGCCAGGCGTTCCTTGCCCGGCTGCGGGAGGGCCTCGCGGGCCTGCCCGCCCACGCCATCACCGACATCGCCGCCGACTATGAGGCCCACTTCGCCGAGGGGGAGGCCGCCGGCCGCACCGAGGCTGAAGTCGCCGCCGCCCTGGGCGACCCTGGCCGCCTGGCGCGCGAGCTGCGCGCCGAGGCAGGCCTGAAGCGCTGGGAGTCCGAGCGCAACCCGTCGGCCGCGGCCTCGGCGGTCTTCGCGGTGCTGGGCCTGGGCGCCATCGACCTGCTGATCCTGCTGCCCATCGTGCTCTCCATCGCCGGCACCCTGCTGGGGCTGTTCGTGGCGGTGATTGCGGTGTTCGGCTCCGGCGGCTTTGTCTTCGCCGCCGGTCCGTTCCTGGACCCGCCGGGCGGGGTGGCCGCGGCCATGCTGGCGGGCATCGGCCTGATGGCGGGCTCGGTGTCCCTGGGCGCCGTGCTCTGCCTGGTGACCGTCGGCTTCGTGAACCTGCTCGTCTGGTACGGGCGCCTCCACTACCGGCTGCTCAAGCCGGCCATTGAACCTCAAGCCTGAAGGCCCCTGACATGATCCGCCTTCTCGTCATCATCGCCGTGGTGGGCTTTCTCACCTGCATCGTCACCCTGGGCGGCGCCGTGGCCCTCGGCGGCCGCGATATCGCCGCCCAGGGCTGGGACCGCTGGAGCTGGTCCGACCGCGACTGGGACATCGGCTGGGATGAACACGGCAAGCGCCACGGCGGTTGGCGCAACCACCACAGGGACGATCCGGAATGGGCGTCCGTCACCCGGGAGCTGGCCTGGGACGGGGGGACCGCCTTGATCCTCGACGTGCCCGCCGAGGTCACCTTCACCCAGGGCGGCGAAGGTCCCGGCAAGCTCACAGTCACCGGACCCAAGCGCTCCCTCGACACCCTGACACTTTCGGCGGGCCGGCTCAGTGACCGCGTCAGCCACACCGGCGCGCGCCTGAAGGTCCTCCTGACCGCGCCTCGGGTCACGCGCTTCGAACTCAAGGGCGCCGATCGCCTCAACATCGAAGCCTATGACCAGGACAGCCTGGAGATCAGCACCACCGGCATGGCCAAGGTCAACGGCCAGGGCAAGACCAAAGCCCTGACCCTGAACATGACCGGCGCCGGCGAGGCCGATCTCGGCGGTCTCGACGCCGAGACCGTCGAGGTGGACATCTCTGGCGCGGCCGAAGCCGCGGTGGCGCCCCGCACCAGCGCCCGGCTCAACATTTCGGGCGCCGGGGAGGTCGATCTGAAGACTCGCCCCGTGAAGCTGGAAAAAAACATCTCCGGCTCGGGCGAGGTGCACGAGCTGGACTAGATATCCGCGCAAGCGGAGCGGCCGACGGTTCTTCCCCAAAAAGACAGCCGGCCTGACTGGCCCAGGGCGCTCCCCCGCCCTGGGCATTTTCTTGTGTCCTGACCGGCCGCCTGATGGGCGTCGGGGCCTAGAAGGCGTTCTCGCCGGTGATGGCCCGGCCCAGGATCAGGGCGTGGACGTCGTGGGCGCCTTCATAGGTGTTGACGGTCTCCAGGTTCGCCGCGTGACGCATCACGTGGTACTCGCCGGAAATCCCGTTGCCGCCGTGGATGTCTCGGGCCTCGCGGGCGATGGCGAGCGCCTTGCCGCAGTTGTTGCGCTTCATCAGACTGATGGCTTCCGGCACCCAGGCGCCCTGGTCCAGCAGGCGGCCAAGGGCCAGTGAGCCCTCGAAGCCGAGCGCGATCTCGGTCTGCATGTCGGCCAACTTCTTCTGCACCAGCTGGCGGGCGGCCAGGGGCTTACCGAACACGCTGCGGGTCTTGGTGTAGTCGCGGCTGGCGTGCAGGCAGAACTCGGCGGCGCCCATGGCTCCCCAGGAAATGCCGTAGCGGGCCTTGTTCAGGCAGGAGAACGGCCCCCGCAGGCCAGAGACGCCGGGCAGCATCTGGTCTTCGGGCACGAAGACGTCGGCCAGGGCGATCTCGCCGGTGATGGAGGCCCGCAGCGACAGCTTGTTGAGGATCTTCGGCGTCGTGAAGCCTTCTGAGCCGCGGTCCACCAGGAAGCCGCGGATCACCCCGTCCAGCTTGGCCCAGACCAGGGCGACGTCGCAGATCGGCGAGTTGCTGATCCACATCTTGGAGCCGTTAAGCGTATAGCCGCCGGGCGCCTTGCGGGCCACGGTGCGCATGGAGGCGGGGTCAGAGCCGCCGTCGGCCTCGGTCAGGCCAAAGCAGCCGATGATCTCGCCCTTGGCCATGCCGGGCAGGTACTTGCGCTTCTGCTCCTCCGATCCGAAGGCGTAGATCGGGTACATCACCAGGGACGACTGCACGCTCATGGCCGAGCGGTAGCCAGAGTCGATCGCCTCGATCTCGCGGGCGATCAGGCCATAGGCGACGTGGTTCACACCGGCGCCGCCGTATTCCTCAGGCAGCGTCGGGCCGAGGAAGCCCAGGGCCCCCATCTCGGTCATGATCTCGCGGTCGAACCGCTCCTCGGCGTAGGCCGAGACCACGCGGGGCAGCAGCTTCTCGCGGGCATAGGACCGGGCCGCGTCCCAGACCATGGTCTCCTCCTCGGTGAGGCGGGACTTCATGTCGAGGGGATCTTCCCAGTCGAAGGTCTTGGCGGCGCTGTCCTGAGCCATGTTTTTTTCCTGCGCTAAAACTGCAGGCCTTATGACGCCAAGTCAGGTCCCTGTGTAGACGCCTTTGCGCTTCTCCAGGAACGATGCCCGGGACTCCTTCACGTCATTGGTGGCCCGGCGGGCGAAGGAGAGGCCGACGGATTCGTACTTCAGGGCGGTGTCGAGGTCGCTTTCGAAGTTGGTCTGCAGCACCTTCTTGGCGGTGCGCACGGCGAGCGGCGGCCAGCGGGTGATCTCCTCGGCATAGGCCAGGGCCGCGTCGAGAAGCTGGTCGTGGGCCACCAGGCGGTTGAGCAGGCCCAGGGACTTCGCCTCTTCGGCCAGGACCATGCGGCTGGTCATGATCAGATCGGCGGCGTCGGCGTAGCCCACGATTCGCGGCAGCAGCCAGCTCATCCCGGAGTCGGGCGACAGGCTGCGCTCGACGAAGGTGGTCTTGAAGCGGGCATGCTCGGAGCCGATGCGGACGTCACAGCCGAGCGCCGCGCTCATGCCGGCGCCGGCGCAGACGCCGTTGATGGCGCCGATGAGCGGCTTGTCGAAGTCGTGAAACAGCTTGGCCCATCGTCCCACCCAGCTCATCTCGTCAAGACGTGCGTTCTGGCTGGTCTCAGGCGGCGGGACCTGGCCGGTGAGGTCGGCTCCGGAACAGAAGCCACGCCCGGCCCCAGTGAGGATCACCGCGCGGATGTTGTCGTCCTCCTGGGCCAGGGCGAAGGCGGCGTGGACATCGGCGCGCAATTCGCCGCTGATGGCGTTCAGCTTCCCCGGGCGGTTCAGAGTGACGATCCCGGCGTGGCCGCGGGCCTCATACTCGATCGTCTGCCAGATCATGCGCGTCTCCCCTTTTGCCTGACCCTCACGTTCCTTGCACGGGGAGGCAAGGGCGATCTGAAGCGGCGGTGACAACCATGCGACAGTCCGCCACTCGCGCTCCGCGCGAATCATGTGAGTCTGTGTGCAGAACGTCGCAACCTTCCGCGGCGGTCGGTCGTTCCCGTGTCAGGCGTTCAAGACCAAGGGACCACCCATGTCGCTTACCCGTACCGATCCCAACCCGTTCGACCTAGTCCGGCCCTTCGTGGTGCTGGCCGTGTTCGCCTTCTTCGTCGGCTTTGCGACCTATATGGTCTTGGGCGGCGGCAATGTCGCCACTGCACACTCCCGATCTGACGCCGCTGCGCCGATCTCATCGGACCACATCGACTGGGGCAGCCGCAAGGCTATCTAGCCGGGCCTACCTGCCTCGCGCGACGAACCAGCCGTTGCGGAATTTCTCGTCGGCCTTGCCGTAGACGAAGGCCTCGCCCTCCGGCGTCAGCACGCTTCCCCCCGCCGCCTCCAGAACCGCGTGACCGGCGGCGATGTCCCACTCCATCGTCGGGCCATGGCGCGGATAGACATCAGCCGAGCCCTCCGCCAGACGGCAGAACTTGATGGAGGAATCCATCGCGCTGGGGGTGTCGAAGCCATACTTGTCGGCCAGGGCCTTGATCGTCTCTTCCTTCATGGTGTGACTGACCAGGGCGATGGCCTTGCCCTGAGGCCAGGCCCGGGCGCGGATCGGCCTGCCGGCCTCGCCCACCACGCGCTTCATCGTCTGGCCGGCCTGGGTATACCAGGTCTCGCCCGAGGCCGGGGCGCAGACGGCGCCGGCCACGGGGCGGCGGTGCTCGATCAGGGCGATGTTGACCGTGAAGTTGGGATCGCCGCGCACGAAGGCCTTGGTGCCGTCCACCGGATCCACCAGGAAGAAGCGCTCGCCCACGGCGTCGGGGGTTCCGAACTCGCTGGCGTCCTCCTCGGAGATCACGTGGACGCCCGGGAAGTGGGTCTCCAGCCGCTGCAGGATCAGCGCCTCGCCCCGTCGGTCGGCCTCGGTGACCGGGCTCTCGTCGGCCTTGGAGAAGACTTCAAGGCCTGACTTCCAGAGGGGCAGGACCAGGCGGCCGGCCTCTTCGACGATGTCGGCCAGCAGGGCGCCGACGTCGGTGTTGAAACTGCTCATCGCCTGACGCTCCGGGGGTCTTCGCTCACAAAGGTCAGGGGCACGATCGCAGTGTCGATCACCTGCTTGCCCGCGTCCTGGAAATTCACCGTCACCTTGCGCCCCGCCACCGATTGCACCTGGCCTGGTCCCCAGTCGTCCTGGCCCGGATGGCGCACGATGACGCCGGGCTGGAGGAAGGGATCGGAACCGCTCATGAGGCGGTTACCTATCTGTCTGCCCCGCTTTGCCAAAGCGCCAAATCAGGCCAAGTTCGAGGCCTCATGTCAGATATCGACCAGAACGCCCCCGACGAACCCTCCGGGGAGGCCGAGCTCCCTCCGGCGCCGCGCACCGCCGAGGTCGCCGCATATCTGGCGGCGCGGATGTGTCACGACTTCATCAGCCCGGCCAGCGCCATCGTCTCGGGCCTCGACCTGCTGGACGACCCCAGCGCCCAGGACATGCGCGAGGACGCCATGAACCTGATCGGCGGCAGCGCGCGCAAACTGGCCGACCTGCTGTCCTTCACCCGGGTCGCCTTCGGCGCGTCGGCGACGGCCGAGATGTTCGACGCCCGCGAACTGGCCAAGCTGGCCCAGGGCGTCTTCGCCCACATGCGCGCCGAAATGGACTGGCAGGTGGAGCCAGCCTCCCTGAACAAGCCGGCGGCGCGGGCCATTCTCAACCTCGCCCAGATGGCCGGCGCGGCCCTGCCCACCGGCGGCGTGGCCAAGATCCGCGCGGTGGTGGAGGGCGCCACCGTGGTGCTCGCGGTGGAGGCCATCGGACCCCGCGCCCGCCTGCGCTCAGAGGTCCTGGCCGGGCTGCGCGGCGAGGTCATGGGGGAGGGGCTGCACGGTCACTGGGTCCAGGCCTATTACGTCCACCTGTTCCTGACCGACGCGGGCGGCCGGATCTTCGCCGACGTGACCGAGGAACAGGTCACCTTCGCGGCCAGCATTCCGGCCTGAGGGGCCGTCACGCCGGGCTGCGACCTAGCCGCGCGAAATGTGAATTCCCTGCGGGTTAATACGGCTCCTTAACCAACCGCGCGCGAGAAGACGGTTGAAGGGTGGAGTATCCCGTTGAAGACCTGCCTCGTCGTTGACGACAGCCGGGTGATCCGCAAGGTCGCCCGACGGATTCTGGAGGACATCGGCTTCGAGATCGCCGAGGCGTCCGACGGAATGGAGGCGCTTGCCTGGTGCCGGGCGGCCATGCCTGACGCCGTGCTGCTGGACTGGAACATGCCGGTGATGACGGGCATCGAATTCCTGCGACACCTGCGCCTGGAGCCGGGTGGGGACAAGCCCACCGTGGTGTTCTGC
>NZ_JANPJP010000324.1:0-11866 GCF_031425575.1 Phenylobacterium sp. | reverse complement strand
CGGCGGATTCTGGAGCGCCGCGGTGGTGGGCGATCTGGCGCCCAAGCTGGCGGGCGGCCAGGAGAGCCACGGCGCGCCTCCCGGCTATCACACCCTGGCCACCCCGCTGCTGTTCTTCCCCGCAGCCCTCCTGCTCCCCGCAGCCCTGGTGTTCGGTTGGCGCAACCGCGCCGAGCCCGGCGTGCGATTCGCCCTGGCCTGGCTGGTCCCGGCCTTCCTGGTCTTCGAGCTGACCCCCACCAAGCTGGTCCACTACACCCTGCCCACCTTTGGCGCCCTGGCCTGGCTGGCCGCGGCCGCCCTGCGCGAGACCCTGGGGGGCCGCGTGCGCTGGGCCGGGGCCGGCCTGTCGGCCCTGGTGGGTCTGCTCCTGGCGGGCGGGGTGGGCTATCTGATGGCTGAGTACGGCGACGCCTCCGACCTCCCCGCGGCCCTGGTCACCGGCGCCCTGCTGGCGGCGGCGGGGCTGGCCGGCGCCTACCTGCTGATGCGGGGCCAGGCGGCCACCGCCCTGGTCACCGCCTGCGCCCTGGGCATCCTGGGCCATGCCGCCCTGGCGGCGGCCTTCGCGCCCGGGCTGGAGCCGCTGTGGATTTCGCAACGCACCGAGCAGGCCCTGGCCACGGCCCGACTGCTGCCCCGCCAGGGGATCGCGCCCGCGCCCGTCGCGGTGGCCGGCTATGCCGAGCCGAGCCTGGTCTTCGCGCTCGGCACCCCCACCGACCTGGGTGGCCCCGACCAGGCCGCCGAGGCCCTGGCCGACAATCGTCCCGCCGTGGTGGAGAGCCGCGAGCAAAAGGCCTTCGACGCCGCGGTCAAGGCGCGCGGGCTGAAACCGCGCCAGATCGGCGAGGTCAACGGTCTGGACTATTCTAACGGCGACGAGACCACCCTGCGCATCTACGCCCCGCCGCCCATGCCTCCGGAGGCCGCCCCATGAGCCGCTTCATCGAGATCGTCGAGGTGGGCCCGCGCGACGGCCTGCAGAACGAGAAGGCCCTGCTGGATGTCGGCCAGAAGCTGTCCTTCATCGCCCGGCTGGAGGCCGCGGGCGCGAAGCGAATGGAGACCGTGTCCTTCGTCAATCCCAAGCGCGTACCCCAGATGGCTGGCGCTGAGGAGGTGATGGAGGGACTGCCCACCACCGCCGGACGGTCCCGCATCGGCCTGGTGCTGAACATGAGAGGCTGGGAGCGGGCGGTGGCCGCCAACTGTGACGAGGCAAATGTGGTGGTCTGCGCCACCGACGGCTTCGGCATCCGCAATCAGGGCGCCAGCAGCGCTGAGCAGATGGCGGCCCTCGCAGCCATCGCCGCGCGCCGGGAGGCCGAGGGCGGGCCGCCGATCAGCGTCACCTTCTCCGTCGCCTTCGGCTGCCCTTTCGACGGAGAGGTCAGCCAGGATCAAGTGGTGGCCCTGGCCCGCGAGGCCGCGAGCCTGAACATCGCCGAGATCGCCCTGGCCGACACCATTGGTGTCGCGGACCCCTGGGCCGTGCGGGCCCGGGTCGAGGCGGTAAAGGCGGTGATCGGGACCAAGAAGCTGCGCCTGCACTTCCACGACACCCGCAACACCGGCCTGGCCAACGCCTATGCCGGGGTTGAGGCGGGCGTCGATATCCTGGACGCCAGCTGCGGCGGCCTGGGGGGCTGTCCCTTTGCGCCGGACGCCACCGGGAACATCGGCACCGAGGACCTGGTCTACATGCTGGAGCGGGCGGGATTCTCCACCGGCTACGACCTGTCGGCCCTGATCAGCACGGCCAGATGGGTGTCGGATCTGCTGGGAAAACCACCGACATCGTCAGTGGCGCGGGCGGGGCTGTTCCCCGCCTGAGAGCCTAGGTGGCGCGGCCGCGCACGCGCCACATGACGGGCCGCGCCACAGCGGTGCAGACGATGATCGGCGAGAGTATCCAGGCCAGCAGGGTCTCGGAGATGCTCTCCGCCCGCTTGCGGAAGTAGCGGGCCAGGCCGACGCCCTTGTGGAACTCCACCTTGATAGGGCTGGCGTGGCTGGTGTGGCCCAGGTGGACGACCTCGGCCTTCGGTTGGAACAGAACGATGCCGCCGGCGCGGCGCACGCGCCAGCACAGGTCCACGTCCTCGACGTGCAGGAAATAGCCCTCGTCGAAGCCCTGAACGGCGTCGAAGTCCTCGCGACGCATGGCAAAGCACGCGCCGGAAATGGTGGGGATTGCGGCCACCGAATCGGGCGCCGCGTCGTTTTCCCAGTGCACCTCGTAGCGGCGCCAGGCCGGCACATGGCGGGCCAGATGGCTGAGGCTCATCAGGGCGCTGATGGGCGTGATGTCGCCGCGCCGCGCGCCGCGCTGCTCGGTCCGGTCGGTGTTGAGCACCCGGCCGCCGACAATGCAGGGCACCGGCCGGCCCTCAATGGCGCGGACCAGCTCGGTGATGCAGCTGGGCTGCAGAAAGGCGTCGGGATTGAGGAAAACGATGACCTCGCCCTTGGCCGCCTTGGCGCCGAGATTCGCGCCGCGCGCGAAGCCGACATTGCCCTGGCCGCTGATCAGAACCACGCGGCGATCCCGCTCGGCGAGGTCGCTGAGGCGCGCCGCTTCCATGCGGGTTGAACCGTTGTCGACGATGACGAACTCATCGACCGCCGGATCAGCCAGCACGCAGGCGACACTTTCCTCCAGCGCCTCACCGGTCATGTACACGACCATGACCACCGACACCTTGCGGCGCGCCCTTACGAAATCAGGCGTTGGCGCGGGTTCGAAGGCGACGATCGGTGCGGCGATGCCGTTCATCCAGCCTCCCTGGCCCCGACCGGTTCACGGGGCGCAGCCGGAGCCGCCGCCGTGGTGGAGCGGGCAACATCGGGCGCTAAGGCCTCCAAGGCAAGAGTCTTCGCGGCTTGAGCGAGCGAAAGGATTTCCTGCCCGTCGGATCCGAACCGCCGCAACGCCACCTTGCCCTCCTCGGCCTCCCGCCGTCCGACCACGGCGATGACCGGGGCCTTGGCGAGACTGTGCTCACGAATCTTGTAGTTGATCTTCTCGTTGCGAAGATCGGTCTCGACCCGCAGACCCGCCGCGCGCAATTCTTGGGCGACCGCCAAGGCATAGTCATCGGCGTCGGACGTAATTGTGGCGACCACCACCTGCGTCGGCGCCAGCCACAGGGGGAAGGCCCCGGCGTGATTCTCGATCAGGATGCCCAGGAAGCGTTCCACAGCCCCGAACACCGCGCGATGCAGGACCACCGGCCGCTGCTTGGAACCGTCCTCGGCGGTATACTCGGCGTCCAGTCGCTCGGGCAGGACGAAATCGAGTTGCAGGGTGCCGCACTGCCACGTCCGACCGATGGCGTCGCGCAGGTGGAATTCGAGCTTGGGACCATAGAAGGCCCCCTCGCCCGGCATCCGCTCGATCTCGATGTTCACCGCCTGGCGGGCCGCCCGATCCAGCTTGTCCTCGGCGATGTCCCAGATTTCGTCAGTGCCGGCCCGCAGATCAGGGCGCAGGGCCAGCTTGACGCTGTCCAGGTGCACGCCGAAGTCGGAATAGACCGAATTCAGCAGGCGCACGAACTTGGTCGTCTCCTCCTCGATCTGGTCTTCGCGGCAGAAGATGTGGGCGTCGTCCTGGGTGAAGGCGCGCAGACGCATGATGCCGTGCAGGGCGCCCGACGGCTCATAGCGGTGGCAGGCCCCGAACTCGGCGAGCCGCAGCGGCAGGTCCCGATAACTCTTTTGCCCGACGTTGAATATCTGGATGTGTCCCGGACAGTTCATCGGTTTAACGGCCAGCTCCTCGCCTTCCGTCGTTTCACAGACAAACATATTGGCGCCGAACTTCTCCCAGTGGCCCGAACGCTCCCAGAGCCCCCGGTCCATGATTTGCGGCGTCTTGACCTCCTGGTAGCCGTCCAGGTCCAGTCGGCGGCGGATGTAGTTCTCCACCGTGCGGAAGAGGGTCCAGCCCTTGGGGTGCCAGAAGATCATGCCCTTGGCCTCTTCCTGCAGGTGGAAGAGGTCCATGGCCCGGCCGATCTTGCGGTGGTCGCGCTTCTCGGCTTCCTCGATGCGCGTCAGATAGGCCTCGAGGTCGGCCTCGCTGGCCCAGGCCGTGCCGTAGATGCGCTGCAGCTGGGCGTTGCGATGGTCCCCGCGCCAGTAGGCGCCGGCCAGCTTCGTCAGCTTGAAGGCCTTGCCCACATGCTTGGTGGAGGGCAGGTGCGGCCCTCGGCACAGGTCCTTCCACTGGCCCTGACGGTAGACGGTGATCTCGTCGGACCCGGGCAGGTCGGAGATGATCTCTGCCTTGTAGGCCTCGCCGATCTCCGTGAAGTGGGCGATGGCCTCCTCGCGGTTCCAGACCTCGCGCGTAATCGGCTCGTCGCGATCGACGATCTCCTTCATGCGCTGTTCGATCTTGGCGAGGTCGTCCAGGCTGAAGGGTGTGGCCCGGGCGAAGTCGTAATAGAAACCATCCTCGATGGCCGGGCCAATGGTCACCTGCGTGCCGGGGAACAGCTCCTGCACCGCTTCGGCCATCACGTGGCTGGCGTCATGGCGGATGGTGTCGAGGGCCTCGGGCGCGTCCCGCGTCAGAATCTCGAACACGCCCCCCGAAGGTAGGGCGCGGTCCAGGTCATAGAGCTCGCCGTCCAGCTTGATGAGGACAGCGCGCTTCTCCAGGGACTTGGCGATGGAGGCGGCGACGGACCGGCCCGTGGCGCCATCTTCGTACTGGCGCTGGGAGCCGTCGGGGAAAATCAGGTCGATCATGTTTCACACGTCCATTTCCGGGCGGAGCCCTCGGGCTTCCCGCGCGGCGGGGGCGGCGGGTCATAGCCCGAACCGCCCAGAGGATGACAGCGGCACAGCCGCCGGACCGCGAGCCAGGAGCCGCGCCAGGGGCCGTGCCCGATCAGGGCCTCCGCCGCATATTCCGAACAGGTCGGAAGAAACCGGCATTGGCGCCCGATCCAGGGCGAAAGCGTCAGCTTGTAGGCGCGGAGCCCACCTCTGACGCAGGTTTCGTAAAAGGTCATGCCGGGACGCAGACGCCTTGCAAATCAACCGCAGCGATTACGCCGACGGTTGGTGGCGATCAAGCTATGCCGGCGCGGCTAGTTCGGGTGCTCGCCTGCCGGACAGCATCGGTCGCGGCCTCGAACGCCAGTAGCGTCGAGGTGTGGCGGGCCGGGTAATCCTTCACGGGCGCGAGCATCTCTAGGTCCGAAAAACGTCCAACAGGCGCAGCTGCGCCGTCCTTCAACATAGCACGGAACTGATCGCGGGCCATCTCGATCTCCGCGAGGGTCGCGCCCAGCACGTGGGCGCCGAGCACGGCCGCGGACGCCTGGCCAAGCGCGCAGGCCTTCACATCCTGGGCGAACTGGCCGACGCGATCGCCGTCCATGATCACGTCGATGGTCACCCGGCTGCCGCACAGCTTGGACACCTTTTCCGACGACCCCTGTGGCGCGGGCAGGCGACCGCTGTGCGGCAGGTTCGCGGCCAGCTTCAGCAGCTTGGTGGAATAGAGCTCGTCGATCATGAGGCCGATGTGGGGTTTCCACTCTCCGCCCGCCACTGAGCCTCGGCGCGAACCTTCAGCGCCTCCCCCATGGCCGCGAAGCCGCGGTACATCTTGCGGCCCATCCGCTTGGCGACGTAGCGGCCCAGCAGGCCCCCCATGATCTCGCCGTTGGCGAAGATGCAGCTGGCCTCGGCCAGCTCATCGATCTCGAGATAGCGGACGCTGCGCACCAGGCCGCCGGCCAGGCTCAGCTTCCAGTGGATCAGGCTATCGGGCGTCCAGTCGGTGACCACAGGGCGGATCGTTTCGGGCGCCTCGTCGGGCAGTTGCACGGTCAGGACCAGGGTCCCGCCGATGGCCAGCTTGCCCTCCACCTTGGTGTAGAGCGGGTTCCATTCCGGCCAGGCGTCCAAGTCGGCCAGAACCTGCCAGACCACCCGCGCCGGGGCCTGGACCCCGACGCGGTGCTCGATCTTCTCACCACCCGGCCCGCCGCCGCCGGACTTCTTGAAGGTCAGGCCCGCGCCGGGGGTGAAGACCTTGGGGGCTTTGATCGCCGGCATCAGCTCTGTTCCTTGATCCGCCAGGTCGCGCCGGTCGGATTGTCCATGACCTCGATGTTCAACGCAGTGAGCTCGCCGCGGATGCGGTCGGCGGCGGCCCAGTCCTTGGCGGTCCGCGCCGCCACGCGGTCAGCGATCAGGCCGTCGACCTTCTCGCGCAGCTCGTCGGACACTCCGGCCTGGAACCAGTACTCCGGGTCGGCGAACAGGAAGCCCATAAGGTTCGCCGAGGCCAGCAGCTCGCCCTTGGCGTAGGCGCGGTCGTCGCCGCGGGCGGTCTCCAGGGCCGTGGCCATGGCGAACAGCTCGGCCATGGCGGCCGGCGTGTTGAGGTCGTCATCCAGGGCTTCCAGGAAGGCGACGGACGGCCCGGTGGCCTCCGCCTTAACCTCGCTGGAGCGGCGCAGGGCGCCATAGAGCCGGTCCAGGGCCTTCTTCGATTGCTCGATAAGGTCCTCGGTCCAGTCCAGCGGCGCGCGATACTGGCCCACCAGCAGGGCCCAGCGCAGGGCCTCCCCCGGCGCCTGTTCGATCAGCTGGTGGACGAGGGCGACATTGCCGACGCTCTTGGACATCTTCTCGGCGTCCATATTCAGGAAGCCGTTGTGCATCCAGTAGCGAGCGTATTCAGCCTCCGAGCCCTGGCCATGCTCGTGGCCGGCGCAAAGGCCCTGGGCCATCTCGTTCTCATGGTGCGGGAACAGCAGGTCGATGCCGCCGCCGTGGATGTCGATGGGCAGGCCCAGGGCCTGCTCGATCATCGCCGAGCACTCGATATGCCACCCCGGACGACCGGGGCCCCAGGGGCTTTTCCAGACCGGCTCGCCGGCCTTTGACGGCTTCCACAGGACGAAGTCGGCGGGGTGTTGCTTGTAGGGGGCCACGTCGACGCGGGCGCCGGCGATCATGTCCTCCATCGGGTGGCCCGACAGCTTGCCATAGTCGGCATAGGCCTGGGTGTTGAAGAGCACGTGGCCCTCGGCCGCGTAGGCGGCGTTGTTGCGGACCAACCGGCCGATCATGGCGATGATGGCGTCCATGGTCTGGGTGGCGCGGGGCTGGTGGGTGGGACGCAGGGCGCCCAGCACCGACATGTCGGCGTTGTAGATGTCGAGATAACGGTCGGTGATGACCGAGATATCGACGCCTTCCTCCGCCGCCTTCTTGTTGATCTTGTCGTCCACGTCGGTGACGTTCGCCGCATAGATCACCGCGTCTGCGCCATAGGTGTGGCGCAGCAGACGGAACAGGACGTCGAAGGCCACAACCGGCCGCGCATTGCCGATATGGGCGTAATTGTAGACCGTCGGACCGCACACATACATCGTCACCCGCTTCGGATCGCGGGGGATGAAGGGCCGCTTGGCGCGGGCCATGGTGTCGTAGAGATTCAAAGTCATAGGGTCTGACGCTGCGTAACAGTTGCCGGGAAAGGCTTGCGCCCCATATACAGACGGGGCGTCAGGGAAGCCACGGTCTCGCAACCGGAAAGCTTCGCCTTACGTATAAGGGTGGCCACGCGTCTTTCCGGGACCTTCGTCCCGGCGCAACTCAGCCCTGGAAAGAACCGATCTCACATGGACGCTGTCACTCGCGACCGAACCCTCGTCGGAACGTCCGGCGTTGATCTTGAAGCCGTGAAGCGCCCGACGCGCGAAGAGGCGATGGAGGCTGTCCGCACCCTCATCGCCTGGGCCGGCGACGACCCCAGGCGCGAAGGCGTGATCGACACCCCCAAGCGGGTGGTGGACGCCTATGGCGAATGGTTCGAAGGCTACAGCCTCGATCCGGCCAAGGAACTCTCGCGCACCTTCGAAGATGTGCAGGGCTATGACGACATCGTCATGCTGCGAGAGATCGAGGTGGAGAGCCACTGCGAGCATCACATGGCGCCGTTCCTGGGCAAGGCCTACGTAGCCTACATGCCCACCAACCGCGTCGTTGGCATCTCCAAGCTGGCCAAGGTCGTCGAGATCTTCGCCCGCCGTCTCCAGACCCAGGAGACCATGACCCAGCAGATCGCCGACGCCATCACCGACAGCCTGCGCCCGGCCGGCGTGGCCGTCCTGATCGACGCCGCGCACCAGTGCATGACCACCCGAGGGGTGCACCACCGTCACGTCACGACGATCACTACCCAGTTCACCGGGGTCTTCAAGACCGACCCCACCCTGCGTCAGCGGTTCCTGGACTTCGTCAACCGCTAGGTCGCGTCCGGCAGCCCGGCCAGCAGCAGGTTGGCCGTGGCTTCCGGAGAGCCGCTCCCCGTCAGGGCGACGGCGACGAAGGCGGTTTTCTCCCGCGAATAGGCGACGACGGCTGATGCTCCCGGCAGGCCGCCGGCATGGCCGAGCCAGGTGTCGGTCGCTCGCCGATCGAAAGCGGCCAGATCGCTGACCATCACCCCCAGGCCATAGAACGCAGGCCCCACCCCCGTCATCGGAATCAACCTGGCGAACCGGCGACGGGTCATGGCCTCGCCATGCAGGGCGTTGGCCATCAAGGCCCGCCAGAACCGCACGACATCGCTCGCCGAGGCGGCCACCCCAGCGGCGGCGTAAGGCGTGGCTAGGTTGTCGGCGGTCCCCCCCGCGGTGGCCGCGTCAGCGGTGGGGCGCGCGAGGCCCGGCGGAATCCGACCGGGCGCGATCAGGTCGGTTTCCGCCAGCTCAAGCCGCGCCACGATCCGGCGGGTCAGGGCCTGGGCGTAGGACGTCCCGTCCACCGCCTCGATGATGCGGCCCAGATGCACATAGCCGGTGTTGGAATAACCCCAGGCCTGACCGGGACAGAAGGCGGGTGGATGGCCGGCGGCGGCGGCCAGCAGCTGGTCGGGCGACTTGTAGCCGGGCCTCTCCCGCAGTCCGGGGTCGCCCTGAAAGCTGTAGAGGCCGCCGGTGTGCGCCAGCAGGTCCCCCACCGTGATCCAGGGGGCGTTCGCCACCCCCGGCGCCCAGCGGTCCAGGGTGGCCTCAAGGGAAAGCTTGCCCTCCTCAACCATCTGCAAGACCGCTGTGGCGGTATAGGCCTTGCCGACGCTGGCCCAGAAGAAGCGATCAGGGGCGTCGTCGGCGCGGGTCTGGGCCCACAGCGCCCCGTCCGCCGAGGCCACGGCGGCGGTCAGGGCCCGCGTCTTCATGCGGCCCGCCGCCTCGACAAAGCGCGCCGAGAGATCGGCGTTGGCGGTCGGAACCAGCGGGACGGCGCCGGCCCGGGTCGCGGCCTGGAACACCGCCTCGCCGAGCGGTGCGCGCAGCGGTGGGCCGGCATAGGCGCGCCGCCCCTTACAGCCCCGCGGCGCGGCCAGGGCC
Source organism: Phenylobacterium sp. (assembly GCF_031425575.1). Classification (GTDB taxonomy): domain Bacteria; phylum Pseudomonadota; class Alphaproteobacteria; order Caulobacterales; family Caulobacteraceae; genus Phenylobacterium. The sequence continues at coordinate 2,474 of NZ_JANPJP010000324.1, read as the reverse complement.
GGACTCGTAAGTCCGAGGCCCGCGGCGGCGGCGAGCAGGGCTCTTCGGTTTTGGTCCACGAGCGATCCTCCAAGGGCCGCGTCATTCCTTGAGGCTGATCTGGGCGTCACAGTGGCTAAGCTTGGGCTTCTTCCGCCGCAAACGCGTCGTCAGCGACCGCGGCCTCCACCGGTTCGAGCCTGTGCACCAGGCTCACCAGCACGAAACTCAGCATCATCAGCAGATACCAGGACCCCAGCTTCGCCAGGCTGACGGGGCGCCATTCCGCAGCCTGTTGCGGATAGGTCCAGGTCGCGGTGAAGGTGCCGATGTTCTCGGCGAACCAGATGAACACGGCCACCAGCAGGAAGCCCAGCAGCATGGGCATGGTCCGGGGCTTGCGGTCCGGCGTGAACTGGAAGCTGGCCCGCCCGAACAGCAGCACCGACAGGAGAAACAGGCCCCAGCGGATGTCGATGGTGTAGTGGTGGCTGAAGAAGTTGACGTAGCTCAGCACCGCCAGCAGCCAGGGCCCCCAAAGCGGTGGGTAGCTTCTGAATCGAATGTCGAACAGCCGCCAGGCGCGGGCGATATAGCTGCCGATGGCGGCGTACATGAAGCCTGAGAACAGCGGCACGTCGCCGATCCGCAGCACCGAGGCCTCCGGATAGATCCAGGAGCCTTGGCTGGTCTTGAAGATCTCCATCGCCGTGCCAACCACGTGGAAGATCGCGATCACCAGGGCCTCGTCCCATCGCTCCAGCCTGGTGGCCAGCAACAGGACCTGGAGAGTGAGCGCGGCGATCAGCAGGAAGTCGTAGCGGGCCAGGGCCGCATCGGCCGGCCACCAGACGTGGCTGGCGATCAGCAGGGCGACCATCGCCCCGCCATAGAGGCAGGCCCAGGCCTGTTTCAGACCAAACAGCAGGAACTCATAGGCGAAGGCGTTGAACCTCGATCGCGCCGCCCAGGGACGGGCGGCCAAGTCCATCGCCGCCACCCGGCCCTTGATCCAGTCCTTGAGACTCATGCCGCGAGGCTAGCGCGAAGGCCGTGAACGGCGCCATATGCCGCCATGGCCAAGCCCACCTTCCCCACAGCGACCTCCAAGGACATCCTCGAACGCGGCGACCTGCTCGCCCCGCGGTTCGACGCCGCCGGTCTGATCCCGGCCATCGCCACCCATGCGGAGACCGGCGAGGTGCTGATGCTGGGCTACATGAACGCCGAGGCCCTCGAGCGGACGCTCGCGACGGGCGAGGTCTACTACTTCAGCCGGTCCCGCAATGAGCTCTGGCACAAGGGCGCCACCAGCGGGCAGATCCAGCTGGTGGAGGAGGTTCGTATCGATTGCGACCAGGACGCCATCCTGTTGAAGGTGACGCCCGAGGGTGACGGCGGCGCCTGCCACACCGGCTTCCGGACCTGCTTCTACCGCGTGGTGGAGAACGGCAAGCTGAAGGAACGGCTGCCGTGACCATCGTCCAGGCGCTGCTGGCTTTCACAGTGGCGGCTGGACTCCTGACCCTGACGCCCGGCCTGGACACCGCGCTGATCCTTCGCACCGCCGCTGTTGAGGGGCCCCGGCGCGCGGTCCTGGCCATGGTGGGGATTCTCGCTGGGTGCTTCGTCTGGGGCGGTCTGGTCGCCGTGGGCCTGGGCGCGGTGCTGCAGGCCTCCGCCCTGGCCTTCAACATCCTGAAATGGGCGGGCGCAGCCTATCTGGTCTGGCTGGGGATCGGGCTGATCCTGCGGCCCCGCGGCAGTTTCGAGGTGGCGGAAGCGCCGGCCATGAAGGGCGGCGACACCGCCTGGATGCGGCGCGGGTTCCTGTCCAACGTGTTGAACCCGAAGATGGGCGTCTTTTACGTGTCGTTCCTGCCGCAGTTCCTGCCCGTGGGCGTGCCTGCTGCGCCCTTCATGCTGCTGCTGACCACCATCCACGTCCTGCTGGGGGTGGTGTGGCTCTCCCTGCTGATCGCCGCCACCCAGCCGATCGCCAGGGCCCTGAATCGCGGCGCCGTCGTGCGCTGGCTCGACCGGGCGACCGGCGGAGTGTTCGTGGCCTTCGGTCTGCGTCTGGCCTTGGAGCGCCGCTAGGCCTCGGTCGGCGCCGACAGGCCGCCCTGTTCCGGCGTCACCCGATAGGTCTTCGCCACCCGGGTCTCGTAGGTCGGTTGGGTGATGTTGGAGACCGCCATCAGGTCCGCCTTGGCCTCGGTGGGGGTCAGGGTCAGCAGGAGGAAGCCCTTGGCCTTCTGATCACAGAACACCACCTCCTTGTTGGCCTGCGCGAACACCTCGCCGATCTGGAAGGCCGGCAGGCTGTCGCCGCCTCCCGGGCTGGTGATCGCGGTGGTCCCAAACTCAACCCCAGCCCGGGTTCCGGCAGCGTCGAAGAGTTCGTTGACCCAGAAGGCGTGGCTGTCGCCCGCGAGCACGATGGCCCGGGCCTGAGCCGCCTTCACCGCCGCATAGACCCGCTCACGATCCAC
>NZ_JANPJP010000323.1:0-1568 GCF_031425575.1 Phenylobacterium sp. | reverse complement strand
AGACGCCGCCGCGCGGACAGCTGGTCCGCGAGTTCGCATTCTCTGTCCGTTCAATCGCTATCTTCTCGACGTTCAGCGTTGGCATCAACCTGCTGGAGCGGGCCGGCGCCTATCCGATGTCAGAGATGGCACGGTCATGGGGCCCCTGGTGGCTGGCGGCGAGCGTCGTCTTGATGATCATTGGCCAGGACGCCTGGATCTATGCCACCCATCGCTGGATGCACAAACCGCGCTGGTTCCGCACGTTCCACCGTCGCCACCACAAGAGCAACAACCCCTCGCCCTTTACGGCCTACAGTTTCGATTTCGGCGAGGCGGTGCTGATGGTGCTGTTCGTGGTGATCTGGCCGCTGTTCGTGCCGACACCCTGGGAAGCCACCGGGTTCTTCATGCTGCACCAGATCTTCCGCAACACCCTGCTGCATGCAGGCTACGAGCTGATGCCGGCGCGCGCCGACGGCCGTCCGCTGCTGGATTGGATGACCACCACCGTCCACCACGACCTGCACCACGCCCAGTCCGGCTACAACTACGGCGCCTGGTTCACCTGCTGGGACCGCTGGTTCGGCACCGAGCATCCGGACTACCACGCGCGTTTTGCGGCGGTGGCGTGGCGGCCTCTTGGGTCGGTCCCGCAAGACGCCACCGCTGAGGTCGCCCGATAGGCGCGCGTCAGGCTCGCGCCATCCAGGCGCCATGGGCGCCGTAGGGAATGCGCCGGGGCAGGGTGATGGTGGCGGCCGGAGCGCCGTCGAAGTCCTGGGCGTGGAGGATCACGAGTTGGGACTGGTCTTTTGCTTCGTCGTGGCCGAGCGCCAGGATCCAGCCGTCGTCTTCGTCCGTTGCGCCATCGCGGGCGACAAATATCGGTTCACCCAGATGGGTGTCGGGGCCGAAGTCGCGTGTGGTCCGCGCGCCCGTCGCCAGGTCGTACTTGTGGAGGTACTGGCCCAGCGTCAGGGTCGGCGCCCTGGCGTTCAGGCTGGCCGTGTAGCCCCAGCGAGCCTTCAGCCCGACCCGGCTGTCGTTGACCCGGGGAAAGTCGCAGGGCGCGTCGTCCACCTGGTCTTCCGTCACGACGCCGGACGTCAGATCGATGGTCCAGCGCCACAGCCGCCCTATGGTGGCCTCGCCGCCGTAGAGATTGTCGAACCCGCCGACCATGGCCTGTTCCTGGCGGCAGACGTGGATCACGATGGCGTCGCCGTCCTCATAGGCGTTGACCGGGTGGAAGACGTAGCAGGGGTTGATCTCGAACCAGCACACCTGGCCGCCTGCGCCGTTGCGCTTCATCACGCCCAGCCGCGCGCCGGCGTCGCGCCGGAACGCCAGAGGCGGTTCGCCCTTCATGGCGGCCTTCAGGTCAAACACCACCGGCAGGTCCATGAACACCACATGGTTCCGGGTGACGTTCCAGTCATGCATCATCACCGGGTTGGGCAGATCGATGGGCTCAGCCTCGACCATCACGCCGCCGGCGTCCACGCGGTAGTAGGTGAGGTGGGGCGCACGCGCGAGCTGGTAGCCGAAGAACAGCAGCTCTCCGGTCTCCGGGCATTCGCGCGGAT
>NZ_JANPJP010000322.1:0-7094 GCF_031425575.1 Phenylobacterium sp. | reverse complement strand
CGTCGATGGTGATGCCCTGTTCCCGCTCAGCGGCGAGGCCGTCCACCAGCAGAGCGAAGTCGATGTCGCCCCCCTGCGTGCCCACCCGCTTGGAGTCGGCCTCCAGGGCCGCCATCTGGTCGTCCAGGATCATCTTGGAATCATAGAGCAATCGCCCGATCAGGGTCGACTTTCCGTCGTCCACCGAGCCGCAGGTGATGAAGCGCAGCAGGCTCTTGTGCTCGTGGGCCTGCAGATAGGCGTCGATATCCTCGGCGATGAGATTGGACTGATGGGCGCCGGCGGCCTGGGTGGTCATCAGAAGTACCCTTCCTGCTTCTTCTTCTCCATCGAGGCGGCCTGGTCGTGGTCGATGGCCCGCCCCTGACGCTCAGAGGTGGTGGTGAGCAGCATCTCCTGGATGATCTCGGGCAAGGTGGCGGCCGTGCTCTCCACGGCCCCGGTCAGCGGGTAGCAGCCGAGCGTCCGGAACCGCACCGACTTCATCATCGGAACTTCGCCGGGCTTGAGGGGCATGCGGTCGTCATCGACCATGATCAGCATGCCGTCGCGCTCCACCACCGGGCGTTCCTCGGAGAAGTAGAGCGGCACGATGGGGATGTTCTCCAGGTGGATGTATTGCCAGATGTCCAGCTCGGTCCAGTTGGAGATCGGGAAGGCGCGGAAGTTCTCTCCGTTGGCCTTGCGCGTATTGTAGAGGCGCCAGAGCTCGGGGCGCTGGTTCTTGGGATCCCAGCGGTGCTGGGCCGAGCGGAAGGACAGCACCCGCTCCTTGGCCCGGCTCTTCTCCTCGTCGCGCCGCCCGCCGCCGAAGGCCGCGTCGAAGCCGTACTTGTCCAGCGCCTGCTTCAGCCCCTCGGTCTTCCAGATGTCGGTATGCAAGGAGCCGTGGTCGAAGGGATTGATCCCCCGCTCGAGCGCTTCGGGGTTCCTGTGGACCAGCAGGTCGGCGCCCAGCTCGGCGGCCATCTTCGCCCGCATCTCGTACATGGCCTTGAACTTCCAGGTCGTGTCGACGTGCAGCAGCGGGAAGGGGAGCTTGCCCGGGAAGAACGCCTTCTGCGCCAGGCGCAGCATGACGGCGCTGTCCTTGCCCACCGAATAGAGCATGACCGGGTTCTCGCACTCAGCCACCACCTCCCGGAAGATGTGGATGCTCTCCGCCTCCAGGCGCTGGAGATGGGTGAGCGTGGCCGGAGTGATCTCCGGAGAGGATGCGAGAGCGGGGACCGCCATCAGGAAACCTTGCAGTTCAAATTCGGCCAGACCTTGGCCAGGCGGCTGACTTACGAGAGGCCCGCCCGGGATACGACAGAGAATTCCTGACAGCGTGTGGAGGAAAGGGCCACGGCCATCAGTGTCCGAAAACCGCCGCCGACACTGGGTTGATGTCCGAAAACCGCGAGACATCGAGAGCCCGCGAGCAGACTATCATCTCATGGATATGAACGACGACGCCTGTTACCGCGCCTTTTCGATGCGAGACGCCCGTTTCGACGGACGCATCTTCGGGGCGGTGAGGACCACCGGCATCTACTGCCGCCCGGTCTGCCCCGCCCGCACGCCCAAGCGCGAGAACATCGCCTTCTACCCCTCGGCCGCCGCCGCGCAAGAGGCCGGGTTCCGGCCCTGCCTGCGCTGCCGACCGGAGACCTCACCGGACCTCGGCTCCTGGAAGGGGACCTCCAACACCGTCTCGCGGGCCCTGTCCCTGATCGAGCAGGGGGCGCTGGACGAGGGCGATGTGGACGGCCTGGCCGAACGGCTGGGGGTCGGCGAGCGCCAACTGCGCCGCCTGTTCCGCCAGCATCTGGGGGCCTCCCCCGTCGCCGTGGCGCAGACCCGCCGCGTCCTGCTGGCCAAGCAGCTGATCCACCAGACCCGCCTGCCGATGGCGGAGGTGGCGATGGCCTCAGGCTTCGGCAGCGTGCGGCGCTTCAACGAGACCTTCCAGCAGCTCTTCGACCGGCCGCCCGGGGCCCTGCGGCGCTCCGGGGGCGCCGATGTCGGCGCGGGAGACGGGGCCGGCGCCACGATCCAGCTGCCCTACCGCGCCCCCTATGACTGGGACGCCATGCTGGCCTTCTGGACCCTGCGCGCGATCCCCGGCGTCGAGACGGTTGTCGGCCGCCGCTACGCCCGGCTGATGCAGGTGGGCGACGCCCACGGCCTGGTGATCGTGGGGCAGGGGACCGGTGACTGGCTGGACGTCACCCTGCGCTTCCCCAGGGTACAGGCCTGGCCCGCCGTGATCGCCAAGCTGCGCCGGGTCTTTGACCTCGCCGCCGACCCGGCCCTGATCAACGGCCACCTCTCGGAGGATCCGGAACTGGCCGCCCTTGTGGCGCGCCGCCCGGGCCTACGCGCGCCGGGCGCCTGGGATGGCTTCGAGCTCGCCGTACGCGCCGTGCTGGGCCAGCAGATCACTGTGGTGGCGGCCCGCAACCTGGCGGGCAAGATCACCGCCGCCTACGGCTCGCCGGTTCAGGACGAGGCGGCCAACACGCTGGGCCTCACCCATCTGTTCCCGACGCCGGAGCAACTCGCCGCCGCCGATGTCGAGACCCTCGGCATGCCCCGCGCCCGCGGTCGTGCGCTGGTGTCTCTGGCCCAGGCCGCCGCCGAGGATCCGGACCTGTTCGGCATGAAGCGCAGCCTGGAGGCGGCGGTCGCCCAGCTCCGCGCCCTGCCGGGCATCGGCGAGTGGACCGCGCAGTACATCGCGATGCGGGCCCTGCGGGAGCCCGACGCCTTTCCCCATGCCGACCTGGGGCTGCTTCGCGCGCTCGAGGACGAGGCCGGACAGCGGCCGACGCCGGCCGAACTGCTGATCCGCGCCGAACGCTGGCGCCCCTGGCGGGCCTATGCCGCCTCCCATCTCTGGGCGTCCGACGCGGCGCTCGATCCGAAGATCACCAAGGAGAAATCCCATGACCAAGTCGCTGCCTGACACCCTGATCCTGGACCGCGTCGAAACCCCGGTCGGCGAGGTCCTGGTGGTGGTGGACGAGGCCGGCGTCCTGCGCGCCTTCGACTTCGCCGACTACGAGCCCCGCATGCGCAAGCTGATGGGCCGCCACTATCCCGGGATGGAGCTGATCCCCGGCCGCGCGCCCGACCCCCTGCGCGCCGCCGTCACCTGCTACTTCGAGGGTGACATGGGCGCCTTCGACGGCGTCGCCTGGGCCACCAACGGCACCGACTTCCAACGCAAGGTCTGGGACGCGCTCTGTACCATCCCGGCCGGCGAAACCCTGAGCTACAAGGGCCTGGCCGAGCGCATCGGCAAGCCCAGCGCCATGCGCGCCGTGGGCCTGGCCAACGGCTCCAACCCCGTGGCCATCGTGGTGCCCTGCCACCGGGTGATCGGCGCCAACGGCAGCCTGACCGGCTACGGCGGCGGCTTGCCCCGCAAGAAGTGGCTGCTCTCCCACGAGGGCGCGGCCTTCAAGGACCTGGTGGTGGCGTAGCGGCTTAACCCGCCCCTCCGGCAGGCCGTTCTTGCCGGAGGATCGGGGTTGCAGGGTCGAACGGCCCAGCTTCTCCCCTACATGACGAAAATTTCACGTTACATGGCGTCGCGCCATTGCGGCGGCTGTCGTATACCGACGATAGACGGAATCGCATCGGGTTCGGGGAGTGTTCCAGTGCAGACATTGACCGAACTGTTTGCGGCCGTGGTGGTGCATTCCTCCGCGGTCGCCTATTCGCACTTTGGGGTCGCCATCGAGGCCCCCCGCGCCGAGCCCGCCCCCGCCGAACGCACCATCGCCCGCACCGCCACGCCCAGGCCCGCGGCTGTAAAGGTGCTGGAGCGCGTGCAGAAGGCGTCGGATTGCCCGACACAGAAGGCCCAGGTCGTCAAAACCTGACGCCCCATTTCGGGACTCCGCGACAATCAGTCTCCACTGGGCATGATTCCGTCCAATGACGCTTTCCGCGCGCCCGGTTCGCCGGTAATCCTTTCCGTTGGGGCGCGAATTTCGGGCCGCGCGGAGGTTTCGCGCCGGCCCGGGTCGCGGGTGAAGGCGCTTGAGACAGGCCGCGAATGAAGATCAAGAAGCGGCATCCGCCGGTAGATTTCCAGAGCCTGACCGACGAGGACGCCACGCAGCGCCTGGGCGCCGTCGCGCCGGAAGCCACCCCCGATCTCGACCTCGCCGCTGCCGTTCCTCCGCTCAGCCCGCCCGTGGCTGAGCCGCAGGGCTCCGCGCCCCTGTCGCCAATCCCGCCGGCGGCGGATCTTGCCCCGGCCAACGTCCAGATCCCGGCCCCGCGCCCGGATCCCACCCCCTTCAAGACCATCCGGGCCGACATCCCGTCGGCCTGGCCGATCTATCTCGCCGCCCTCGTCGTCTCGGTGCTGTGGGCCCTGGCGCCTATCGCCTTTGCTTTCGGCTATCGTCGGGCGGTGTCACCCTTCGATTTCGACCCCTTCGCCATAACAGTGCTGGCGGCCATGGCGCTTGGGCCGGCCGCCTTCGTCTGGATCGCGGCCTATATGATCCGTCAGGGCCAGAAGCTGGGAGCCGAGGCCCGCCGGGCCAAGCAACTGGCCGACGAGATGGTGACGCCGGCCATGTCCGCCGGGGCGCGGGCCAGCGATGTCGTCCAGTCCGTGCGCGAGGAGATCGTGCGCGCTGGGACCGCCGCCGACGAGGCCCGCGAGACCTTGTTGGCCTTGCGCCAGGCGCTGGCCTCGGAGAGCGAACGCCTGATCGAGGCGGCCTCCACCAGCGCGCGAACGGCCAATGAACTCACTGGCGTGCTCGGTCACGAGCGGACCCAAATGGCCAGCCTGACCCAGGCCCTCGACACCCAGGCCGGCGCCGTGGCCGACGCCATCACCAAGCAGGCCCGCATGGTGGCCGAGGCCTCCGACCTGGCCGAGACCCAGCTGCGCGAGGCTGAGGCCGCCCTGGCGGCCCGCGCCGCCGACCTGGCCGCCGCGGCCGGGGAAGCCAGCGACGCCGCCCGCACCGCCGGCGAAGATCTCACCCGTCACATCTCCCGCCTGGAGACCGCCGGGATGGGGGTCGCCGACCAGATCCGCGGCGTCGAGCAGGGCCTGACCGAGCAACGCGCCGGCCTCGTCACCACCGCCCACGCCCTGCGCGCCGAGCAGGAGGCCTTCGGCGCCCAGTCGGAGACCCACGCGGCCCAGCTCTCCGAGTTCATCAGCCAGGCCAGGCTGTCGACCGCGGAGATGGGCGACCGCGCCGTGAAGGGCGGCGAGGCGCTGCGGGAACTGATCGCCGAGGCCGCCGAACAGTTCCGCGAGCTCGCGGAGTCGGCCAAGGCCGAGCGCGACGAGTTCGGCCAGTCGACCCTGCACTCCATGGAGGCCGTCTCCCAGGCCGCCGCCGAGGAGCGCCGCAAGCTGGAGGAACAGACCCGCGCCGCCATCGACGGGCTGGGGCAGGCCGCCGAGGAGACCCGCAAGGCCGCCGAGGCTCATGCCGTCACCGCCCGCGAGCAGGTGGACCAGCTGTCCGAGGCCGCCTTCAGCGCCGGCCAGAAGGCCAATCAGGTGTTCGAGCAGCGTCTGTCCGAGGCCCGCGACCTGATCGAACGCTCCGCCCAGATGGTCGAACAGGCCGGCGCCGCCACCGCGCGCAAGCTGGAGGAGGGGGCTGTCGCCGCCCGGGCCACTTTGGACGAACTGGCCGGAATGATGGCCGACATCGAGGCGCGCGCCACCCGCCTGCCAGCCGCCGCCCGCGGTCAGGCCGAGGAGGTGCGCCAGGCCGTGGCCGACAGTATCGAAGACCTTATGGAACAGGCCCGCCGGACCTCAGATGAGACCCAGGCCATCGACGCCGCCTTCCAAGAGCGCGTGCGCCGCAACTACGAAATGCTCAGCGAGGCCGTGCGCCTGATGGGCACGGTGGCGGGCGGCGCCAGCAGTCTCGCCCCGCCCCAGCCCGCCCAGATGCGCGAGCGCATCGTCGCGCCACCGCCTCGCGTCCCCCGGCGCCGAGAGCCGGAGCCCGAGACCCTGTTCGCCGATATCGAGGACCATGAGGACGATGAGGCCCTGGAACTGACCCAGTCGGTCGCGCCTGAGCCCGTGACCCGTCGTCCGCGCACGCCGGCGCCCCTGCCTGAGCCTGAGCTTCCGGCGCGCCGTCGCCTGCGTCTGACGCCCACCGCCACGGATGAGGAATTCTCCAGCGTTTTTGAGCAGGCCGGCGGTCGCCCTGAGGCCCCCGCGCCGGCGCCTGGTGCTGAGGAGCCGGGCGATGAATGGACCTGGAAGGACCTGCTGTCCTCGATCGATGACGGCGGCGCGCCCGGCAAGCCCGGCCTGCAGCAGGTGCTGGCCGCCGAGGTCGCGGCCATGGGAATCGACCCTGTGGCCCTGCTGCCCAAGGGCCGCATCGATGAGATCAGCGCGGCCATCCAGGTGGAGGACGTCGACGGCGCCCGCGAGGTGGTGCGCAAGCTGGCGCCCGCCGCCACGCGGCGCCTGGCGCGCCGGCTGTTCACCGATGAGACCCTACGCCGGCAGGTGGTGACCTACCTCAACGGCTTCCAGGATATGCTGGACGACGCCGCGGCCCGCGATCACCAGGGTTTCGAGGTTGGCAAGCTGCTGTCCAGTGACGCCGGCCGCACCTATCTGCTGTTCGACGCGGCGGCGGGCGATCTGGTCTAGAGGGGCTTCCTTTCCCGCAGGGGGAAGGGCCTCCTAGAGAATGACCGCCGAGCCGTTCACCGAGACCATCAGCATCGAACCGTTCGGGCCCACGGTGTTGTAGTCAAGGTCCACGCCGACGATGGCGTTGGCGCCCAGCGCGCGGGCCTCGGCCTCCAGGTTCTTAAGGGCGTCGGCACGGGCCTGGGCCAGGACCCGCTCATAGCCCTTGGATCGCCCGCCGATGAAGTCGCGGATGGCGTTCATCAGGTCAATCACCACGTTGGCGCCGAGGATCGCCTGGGAGGACACCATGCCCAGGTGCTGACGCACGGGACGTCCCTCGATGAAATGGGTCGTGACAATCAGGAGAGGCGTGTCGTTCTTGGCCATGGCCCAACATAGGGTGAATCCGGCGCGATCGCGAGGCGCCCTCCCGTCATACGCGCAAACCCCA
>NZ_JANPJP010000321.1:0-3743 GCF_031425575.1 Phenylobacterium sp. | reverse complement strand
TGGCCGTCTCTGAGGAAGGCCGCGACGACGACGCCGACGAGGACAGCGGCCGCCTGCCCCAGGTCACCGAGGGCGCCGCCGCCAAGGTGATCACCGCCCGCGCCGACCAGCACTTCACCGAACCGCCGCCGCGCTATTCGGAAGCCAGCCTGGTGAAGAAGATGGAGGAGCTCGGCATCGGCCGGCCCTCGACCTACGCCTCGGTGCTGACCGTGCTGCGCGACCGCGAATACGTCCGCATGGACAAGAACCGGTTCATCCCGGAGGACAAGGGACGGCTGGTCACCGCCTTCCTGGAGCAGTTCTTCAACCGCTACGTCCAGTACGACTTCACCGCCGCCCTGGAAGAGAAGCTCGACCTGGTCTCCGCCGGCGAGCTGAACTGGAAGGCTCTGCTGCGCGAGTTCTGGCAGGACTTCCACGCCGCGGTCGGCGAGATCGCCGAGCTGCGGGTCACCCACGTGCTGGACGCGCTCAACGAGGCGCTGGGCCCCCACATCTTCCCGCAGAAGGAAGACGGCTCCGATCCGCGCGCCTGCCCCACCTGCGGGGCCGGGCAACTGTCCCTGAAGACTGGCAAGTTCGGAGCCTTCATCGGCTGCTCGAACTATCCGGAATGCCGCTACACCCGGCCCATCGCCCAGTCCGGCGACGACGCCGAGGCCGAGAGCGGCGACCGTGAACTGGGCGTCGATCCGGAGACCGGCGAGACGGTGTTCCTGAAGTCCGGCCGGTTTGGTCCCTATGTCCAGCTGGGCGACGGCGAGAAGCCCAAGCGCTCCAGCCTGCCCAAGGGCTGGTCGGCGGCCGCCATGGACCTGGAGAAGGGTCTGCGGCTGCTGCGCCTGCCCCGCGAGGTCGGCGCTCACCCCGAAGACGGGATCATGATCACCGCCGGCATCGGCCGGTTCGGGCCCTTCGTCCTGCACAACGGCACCTATGCCAACCTGCCCACCGCCGACGAGGTGTTCGAGGTGGGCTTGAACCGCGCCGTCACCCTGCTGGCCGAGAAGCGCGCGGGCGGCCGGGGCGGTCGCGGCGAGTCCGCGGCGCTCAAGGACCTGGGCGCCCACCCGGTGGACGGTCAGCCCGTGAAGGTGCTGGCCGGCCGCTACGGCCCCTACATCAAGCACGGCTCCACCAACGCCAATGTGCCCAAGGGTTCCGACCCGCAGGACCTGACGCTGGAGGAGGCGGTCAAGCTGATCGCCGAGCGGGTGGAAAAGGGCGGCGGCAAGAAGCCCGCGAATAAGAAGGCGGCCCCCAAGGCCAAGGCGGCGGCCAAGCCCAAGGCGGAGGCCGGCGCGACGGCGGCGGTGAAGAAACCCGCCGCCAAGAAAACCGTGGCGAAGAAGCCGGCGGCGAAGAAGGCGGTCGAGGCCTAGGCGCCGATGCTTCTGCCCGTCAGCGACTTCTCCGCTTCGGGCTACCGGTCGCTGGCGCAGATCGCCTATCCGGTCACCAATCTGGAGGTATTCGTCGGCGCCAACGGCGTCGGCAAGTCCAACCTGTACCGGGCCCTGGAGCTGCTGCGGGCGGCGGCCACCAATACCCTGGGCGTCGAGCTGGCCCGCGAGGGCATGGCGGCGGCCTTCTGGGCCGGGACGCGGCAGAAGAACCAGCCGGCGCGGATGAGCTTCTCGGTGGACCTGTCCGTGCCGGGCCGGCCCGGCGTCGGCTACCGCTACGAGGTGGAGGTGGGCTTTCCCTTCCCGACGTCGCCGGCCTTCGAGACCGAACCGCAGGTCAAGACCGAGCAGCTCTCCTATCTGAGCGGCGGCCGGCCCGTGCGGCTGCTAGACCGCAAGAACGCCTCCGTGATGGCCCGCGACGAGGACGGACGGCCGCAGGAGGTGGATATCGACCTGCTGGCCTCGGAGACCGTGCTGGCGCGGTTGGAGGACCCCGGCAAGTATCCCGGCCTGGACATCGTGCGCCGCACCCTGCTGGAGTGGCGGTTCTATCACGACCTGCGCACCGACTCAGGCTCGCCCCTGCGCCGGCCCTGCACGGCGGTGGCCAGCCCCACCCTGGCCTCGGACGGCTCCAACCTGGCGGCCGTCTTCGCGACCCTGGCCCATATTCGCGAGGACACCGCCCACCTGGACGCGGTGATCGACCAGGCCTTTCCAGGCGCGCGTCTGGTGGTTCCGAAACCGGACCGCACCGCCAGTTTCGGCATGAGCTTCCCGGACTTTCCCCGCCGCGTGTTCGAGGCCGCCGAGCTGTCGGACGGGACCCTGAAGTTCCTGGCCCTTGCCGGCGCCCTGATGGCCTATCGCCTGCCGGCCTTCGTGGCCCTGAACGAGCCTGAGTCCAGTCTGCATCCGGCCCTGATGAAACCCCTGGCCCGGCTGGTGGGCCAGGCCGCCGACCGGTCGCAGGTCTGGCTGGTGACCCATTCCGAGGCCCTGGCCGCCGAGATCGCGGCCACGACGGTGGGCTCGGTGCGGACGGTGACCAAGACCGACGGCGCCACCACCATCGAGGGCCTGACCCGGCTGGGGACCTTCCGCGAGGAAGACTGAGGCTTTACAGGCCCCTCCCCGCGCCTAGAGTTCCGACAACGGGTCGGGGAGGACACCATGAAACTTGAAGGCGGATGCTATTGCGGCGCCCTGCGCTATGAGGCCGAGGGCGAGCCGATGATGCAGGCCCAGTGCCATTGCCGGGAGTGCCAGCACATCAGCGGCGGCTCGCCCAATGTGTTCATCGCCATGCCGATCCCAAGCTTCCGCTACACCAAGGGCGCCCCCAAGAGCTTCACCCGCGCCGACCTGGAGCGTCCGGTCACCCGGGAGTTTTGTGGGGAGTGCGGGTCGCACATCCTGGCCCGCTCGCCCGGGTTCCCGGCGGTGATCCTGAAGGTCGGCACCCTGGACGATCCCAGCGTTTTCACCCCGGGCATGGCCATCTTCACGGTGGACCAGCAGGCTTTCCATCACGTGCCCGCCGGGATTCCGAGCTTCGAGCGCCTGCCGGGATAGGCGCCCGCATCGTTTGAGGAAGCGAGTTCGGCGCAGGCGCGTTACAAGACCACATGCCCAAGACCCGTGCGCCCAAGGCGTCCCGCTTCAAGTCCTCCGCCGCCAAGCCGACCCAGGGCCTGCCCGACCGCGAAACCCTGCTGAAGTACATCCGCGAGGCGGGTGAGACCGACAAGGCCGAGATCGCCAAGGCGTTCGGGCTGAAGGGCGCCGACCGCAAGGCTCTGCGCGAGATGCTCAAGGCGCTGCAGGAGGGCGGCGAGCTTGGCCGCCGTGGCCGGCGCGGCCTGGCCCAGGCTGGCGCCCTGCCCCCCGTCGGCGTGGTGGACGTCATCGAGAAGGACAACGACGGCGACCTGATGGTACGCCTGACCAAGGGCGACGATACGGGCCTGGTGCGGCTGGCGCCTGGCCGCGCCGATCCCATCGGCCCGGCCCCCGGCGTCGGCGACCGGCTGCTGGTGCGATTCGAGACCCTGGAGAACGGCGAGACCGAGGCCCGGCTGATCAAGAGGCTGGGGGCCAGCGTCCACAAGATCCTTGGCGTGATCCGCAAGTCCAACCGCGAGGTGCGGGTCGAGCCGGTGGACCGCAAGTCCAAGGAAAGCCTGATCCTCACCGACCCCAAGGCCCAGGAGCTGCGGGACGGCGACCTGGTCCTGGCCCAGGTCGGCACCTCCGAACAGCGCTACGGCCCCAAGCGCGGCAAGCTGCTGGAGGTGGTGGGCCGCGAGGACCAGCCGCGCGCCGCCTCGC
>NZ_JANPJP010000320.1:0-8572 GCF_031425575.1 Phenylobacterium sp. | reverse complement strand
GTGTGGTTCGTGGACAATCTGATCGGCTTCGGCGGCGTCACGGCCGGAAGACTTGGAACCACGAACCACACGAACCACACGAACAGGGGGGCCAACACCCGAGGTCCGGGATGAATCTGGGCCCCGGCCTGCGCCGGGGTGAGCGGGCGAAAGGCCGGCGAGAAAAGTTGTTCTTTTTTTGTTCTTTTCGTGATCCGCTGATATCCTCAGCCGATGTCCTTCACCTATCCGCGCAAGGAGATGATGGTCCGCGTCTGCGAGGCGGTGGAGAACGGGGCGCGGCTCCACCGACTGGGGGCGCGGCCCGGGTTCCCCTGCGCGCAGACGATCTATCGCTGGGCCAAGGCCGACGAGCCCTTCGCCAACCGGCTGATGTACGCGCTGCAGTGGCGGCGGGGGATGGAGGTCAGCGCCACGGCGGGGCCGGTGTTCGACGCCGAGCGGGCCGACGCCTTGCTGATGGCGGTCCGGCGGGGCGCGGCGATACGGGAGGTTCTGCGTCGCCCGGAGTTTCCAAATCGACGGCGGCTCAAGCGCTGGAAGTCGGAGCGGCCGGACTTCGCGCAGGCGCTGCAGGCGGCCTCCGCGGTCGCCCGTAAGATCAGGCTGCGCAAATGGGCGTTCTATGACGAGACCGTCGCCGACGAGATCATACGGCGCGTGGCGTTCGGTGAATTTGTGGCGGATGTGGAGGCGGACCCGGCGCTTCCAAGCCGGCCGATCCTGGCGAGGTGGCGGCGGATGCGGCCGGACTTCGACAAGGCCGTGCGGGCGGCCAAGCTGAGCGGGCGCCATCACCGTCTCCACAATCCGCGCCGCCTGACCGGGGTGTTGTTCGACGACATCCTGGACCGGCTGGCGAGCGGCGCCTGCCTGCGCGATGTGGCGCGGGACCCGAAGATGCCCTGCTACAGCACCCTGATGTATTGGCAGGCGCGCAATCCCGAGTTCGCCAGGATGGTGGCCTGGGCGCGGGAGATGGGCCGTGAGACGCGGGCGGCGGACGAGGTGGAGAGGGTGGATGCGTTGCTGGGCCACCCTCGGCCCCCTGATCGTCATGGCCGGGCTTGTCCCGGCCACCCATGACCTCCGTGGTTCAGCAAGGGTATGTGGCGTCGCCGGCGCAATCTGCGGGGAGCCGGAGATCATGGGTCCCCGGGACAAGCCCGGGGATGACGATCAGTTTCTTGAATTGTCGCGCGCGATGGAGCTGCCGGGCGTGGGCATGAATCCAGCGGGGATCAACGCGGTCTACATCTTGGCGAGCCGCAAGCACGGCACGCTCTATGTCGGCGTCTCCAGCAATCTCATCCGGCGCGTCAGTCAGCACCGGGAAGGCCTACGCCCCGGCTTTACCCTGACCTAAGGCGTCAAGCGGCTGGTCTGGTACGAACGCTACGATGGCATCGTCGAGGCGATCGCCCGCGAGGCGTCGCTGAAGAAGTACCGCCGAGCGTGGAAGATCAACCTGATCGAGGGCGATAACCCTCACTGGGAAGATCTCTATGAAAGCCTCTTCGCCGAACCACGCGGGTCGCTGACATCCTAACCCCGCGCGGTCACCAGCCAGCAGGCGGAGCTCATCGCCACCATGCCGTCGGTCTCGGAGGCCGCCAGGCGTTCGGCCACCGCCGCGCGGACCTTGGCCTGGGTCGGCTCGTCGGCCTGTTGCAGCACGGCCCCCAGGGCGCCCATGCGCAGGCTGAGCGTCATCAGGTCGGGCAAGGCGATGGGGGTGGGGACGTCCAGGGGGACGATCTCGATGTCGCGCCAGCCGCTGCGCGTCAGGATGCCCTGCACGCGCTCAGGCTTGGCGAAGGCCCAGCGGCCCGGCGCGTCGGGGTCGGCTTGCGGCATGGGGGGCAGAAAGGGGGCGGCGGCCTCGACGGGGGCCCCGGCCAGAGGGTTGTCGGCGGGGCTGCGCCAGCAGGCGAAGGCGAGCTTGGCTCCCGGCTTCAGCGCGCGGCGCAGGTTGGCGAAGGCGGCATTGGAGTCTGAGAAGAACATGACGCCGAAGCGGGAGATGGCGGCGTCGTAGGCGGCCTCTCCCAGGTCAAAGGTCTGGGCGTCGCCTTCGAGGAACTGCGCGTTGGCGATCCCTTGCGCCTTGGCCGCCGCGCGGGCTGCCTCCAGCAGAGGGGCGGAGACGTCGACGCCAAGGCTGCGGCCTTGCGGACCCACGCGGCGCGCCATCTCAAGCGTGGTGGCCCCGGCGCCGCAGCCGATGTCCAGCACCGCGCCTCCCGCGCCTGGGAAGCCTTCGGCCACGACGGCGTCGCAGATCGGCTGGTTCAGGCGGTCCATGAGGTCCTGAAGATCGACCCAGGCCTGGCCGCCGGCCTGTTTCCAAAAGGCGGCCTGGGCGGGGGTCGGGGGGAATTGGGCGGTCATGTCGGCTCCATGGGGCTTGCGGTCATCGGTCTGGCGAGCGCAATCTGCAAGTTCAAGCCGACTTGAGGTCAAGCGATGAGTGACATCGATATCGCGCAGTTGGCGCGGCGCTCCGGGGTGCGGGCCTCGGCCCTGCGCTATTACGAGGACAAGGGGCTGATCACGTCTTCGGGCCGGCGGGGCCTGAAGCGGCTGTTCGATCCCGATGTGCTGGAGCGCCTGGCCCTGATCGGCCTGGCCCAGGCCGCCGGCTTCTGCCTGGAGGAGATCGCCGCCATGCTGGCGGGCGAGGGCGGGCCGCGGATCGACAAGGCCGAACTGGCGGCGAAGGCTGATGTGCTGGACCGCCGGATCGCCGACCTTACCCGCATGCGCGACGGCCTGCGCCACGCCAGCGCCTGCCAGGCGCCCGAGCTGATGGGCTGCCCGCACTTCCGGCGGATCGTGCGGGTGGTGGGTGGGGAGGCGGCGCGGCGGTCGCGGTCGCGGTTCCGGGTGGAGGCGGTTTAGGGGGTCCGAGCCCTTCTCCCCTTGCGGGAGAAGGTGGCCGGTCGAAGACCGGTCGGATGAAGGGTCACGCTCCCCTCTCCGCTGATCCCGCAACGCCCTAAACCCGAGAGGTCTATCGACCCCTCATCCGACCCTGCTCCGCAGGGCCACCTTCTCCCGCAAGGGGAGAAGGAAGTAGGGTCACGGCATCTCGAAGACCAGCAGGCCGGGCTGGTCGAGTGGCAGTTGGGCCACGACCTTACCGTCTGGGTTCAGCACCGCCGTGGGGCCCCAGGCGACGCGGCCGTCGCGTTTGCCGGTGATGTCGGCGGACATCTGCCAGAGGCCGGTCTCGCGGCAGCGTTCGCCGCGGATGGGGTTGTGGCGGTCGCGCCAGGTCTCGGCGACGGCGCGGGGCAGCATGTTGTTGGCTGGGCAGACCAGCAGGGTCGCACCTGCAGCGGCGACCTTCTGGGCGGCTTGCGGGAAGTTGGTGTCGTAGCAGATGTTGATTCCGAACTTCAGGTCGGCGGCCTCGAAGACCGGGCAGTCGGTTCCGGGGCCGAAGAAGGTCTCCCCGGCCAGCAGGTGGGTCTTGCGGTATCGGCCCAGCAGCTTGCCCGCCTGGATGACGGCGGCGATGTTGAAGAGCTGGCCGTCGTCTTCCTCGATGAGGCCCAGGACGATCATGGGGCCCGTGGCCGGGAGGCGGGCGAGGATGTCGGTGAAGGCCGGGCCGGTGAGGTTCAGGGCGTGGCGCCGCGCCAGGGGTTCCTGGGTGAGGTAGCCCTGGAGGTAGCCTTCCGGGAAGACCAGCAGGTCGGCGCCCTGGGCGGTGGCGTCGGCGATGACCGTCAGGGCGTAGGCGAGCGCGGCTTCGACGTCCTCGCGGAACTCCGGGGTCTGGGCGGCGGCGATGCGGGTCATTGTCTGTTCGTGTGGTTCGTGTGGTTCGTGGTCGATCTTGATCCGCCTCCCGGCGTCGCGGCCGCAAGACTTGGAACCACGAACCTCACGAACCACACGAACAGGCAGGCCAACCTCACGAGTTATCCCCATCCGCTCATCCCGGCGAAGGCCGGGACCCAGGTGAAGCCCACATCGCCCTCAGGGGAGGGTGGGTTGGGATCACCTCGGAAGGCCGGAGATGAATCTGGGTCCCGGCCTTGGCTGCTTCGCGCCGCCCTTCGGGTCGCCGGGATGAGCGGATGGTGAGGTGAGAGCTAGGCGCTCACCACCACGCGCTGGGCGTTCTTGCTGAGCACCTGTTCGGCCTGGCGCATGATGTTGGCGACCATCTCCTGGCAGGTGGGGATGTCGTGGATCAGGCCCTGGCTCTGGCCGACGGTCCAGATGCCGCCGTCGGTGTCGCCCGCGCCCATCACGTTGGTGCGTCCGCGGACACCGGCCACCAGGTGGCGCACGTCCTCGATGGTCTTGGTCGAGTCCTGCTGGATCGCCACGACCTCTTCGGATACGGCGTTGCGGGCCACCCGGCTGGTGTTGCGCAGGGTGCGGTTGGTCAGCAGCGTGTCGCGCTCGGTGTTCTCGACGATCTTCTTCTTCACGTTCTCATGGATGGCGCACTCCTGGGTGGCCATGAAGCGGGTGCCCATGTTGACGCCGTCTGCGCCCAGCATCAGGGCCGCGGCCAGGCTGCGGCCGTCGGCCATGCCGCCCGAGGCGATCACCGGCACGTCGCCCAGCGCGTCCACCGTGGCCGGCAGCAGCACGATCAGGCCGACATCGTCCTCGCCCGGGTGACCGGCGCACTCGAAGCCGTCGATGGAGACGATATCGACGCCGTGGCGCGCGGCGGTCACGGCGTGGCGGACCGAGGTGCACTTGTGGATCACCTTGACCCCGGCCTCCTTGAAGGCGGGCAGGTGGTCGGTGGGGTTGCGGCCCGCGGTCTCGACGATCTTGATGCCGCTCTCGATAATGGCCTCGCGGTACTCATCGTAGGGAATCTTGTTCAGCGACGGCAGCAGGGTGAGGTTCACCCCGAACGGCTTGTCCGTCAGGCTGCGGCACAGCTCGATCTCGTCGAGTAACTCCTGCTTATTGCTGGAATGGTGGGCGGTGATGAAGCCGAGCGCCCCGGCGTTGGCGACCGCGGCCACCAGGCGCGCGTACCCGACGCCGGTCATGCCGCCCATGACGAGCGGCGTCTCGACGCCGAACATCTCGGTAATCCTGGTCTTGATCATATCTCGTCCCCTGCAGTGTGTTGGTCTCGTTGAGACCAGACTAGCAGGACGATCCTAGAACCCAAGCTCGGGATGACCCGCCGCGCCTTGCGCTTCCTCGGGCAGATGGCAGGTGAAGGTGGCGCCCGCGCCGGGCTCGCTCTCCAGGGCCACCCAGCCGCCGTGCAGCTCCACCAGGGACTTCACCAGCGCCAGGCCCAGGCCGGGGCCGCCGCGCTCGCGGCCGATGAAGCGGTCGAAGATGTGCGCCTGGACGTGGAAGGGGATGCCGCGGCCGGTGTCGGTGACCTGCAGCTGGATCTCGCCCAGGGCCCGGCGGGCCGAGATGGTGACGATCCCCTCCGGCGGGGTCTGGCGGATGGCGTTCTCGGTGAGGTGGTCCAGCGTCTGGGCCAGGCGCTTGATGTCGCCGCGGATCAGGCCGATGTCGTCGGGATATTCCACCTTCACCGTCACCTGGGCGGCGGCGGCCTCGTCGGCGCGCCGCGCGGCGGCGTCGTTCAGCAGCTGCGCGACGTGGACGTCCTCCAGGTCCAGCGCCATCTCGTCGGCGTCGATCTGGGCCATGTCCAGGACGTCGTCGATGGAGCGGGCCAGCTGGGTGGCGGCCGAACGGACGGCGGCGGCGTGGCTGCGGCCGCGCTCCGACAGGTTCTCCCCCGAGCGCTCCAGCAGTTCGGAATAGCCGATGATGGTGGTGAGCGGGGTGCGCAGCTCATAGGAGACGTTGCCCACGAAGTCGCGCTTCAGGCGCTCGGTTTCGGCCAGGGCCGCGGAACGGTCGGCCAGAGCGCTCTCCAGCTTGCGGGCGTCGGTGACGTCGCCAAACGCGATCAGGGTCGCGCCGTCGGGCAGGGGGCGGGACTGATAGACCACGATGCGGCTGTCGGACGTCTTCACCTCGCCGGAGATGGGGGCCCGGGCGGCGGGATCGGTGTCGGCGACGCGGCCCTTCAGCTCGCGCCAGAAGCCCATGTCGTGCAGGCGCGGGATGCAGAGCTCGACGACGCCCTCGAAGTCGTGGGCCAGCTCCAGCTGCTGGGGGGTGATGTTCCAGAACCGCTCGAAGGCCTCGTTGTGCAGGCGCAGGCGGCCGTCGGCGCCGAACACCGCCACGGCGTCGTTGAGCTTGTCCAGGGTGGCCTGCTGCACCTGGATCAGGGCGTTGTACTGGGCCTTCAGGCGCAGCTCGCCGGTGATGTCGGAGAACAAGAGCACGATGCCGCCCAGGGGGTGGACCTGGCGGCCGACCTTGAGCGTGCGGCCGTCGGGGATGGACCACATGTCGTCGGGCGAGGCGTCCAGGGCCTCGTAGCGGTCGAGCTCGGCGGCCTTCCACCGTCCATAATCAGCGGTTTCCGGTAGCCGCCGGCGCTGGCGCAGGCGGTCGAGGATCTCCGAATGGGTCGGGCGCTCGGCCAGCCAGGCGGGCTCCAGGCCCCACAGGTTGGCGAAGGCGGTATTGTGGAAGATCAGCCGCTTGGTCTTGGAGAAGATGGCCACCGCGTCGGCGATGTGGTTCAGCGTCTCGTCGTGGGCCTCGACGTGGCGCTTGAGGGCCTCGCGCAGCTCCTCCAGCTCGGAGACATCCTCGGTCCAGACCCCGACGCCGCCGCCCTCCAGGGGCTGGGCGGTGATCTGGAAGGCGCGGCGGCGTCCGGCGAAGGAGGACCAGCGTAGGGCCTCGCGCTTCTGGCCCAGGTTGGCGGCCTCGGCGGCGAGCGCGTCGGCGGCCTTGTCGAAGCTGAGGCCCTTGGCGGCGGCGTCGTCCAGGCTGGCGGCGTCGACGGCGGCCAGCCAGGCGGCGTTGACCCAGACCGGGCTGCCGTCGGCGGCGGCGACCCAGGCCGGGGTGGCGCGGGCGTCCAGGAAGGCGGCGAAGCGCGGGGCGGTCGGCAGGCCGGCGTCCTCCCCCACCACGGCCGACAGGCGCAACCAGGCCAGGGCGCCGGCGGCCCGGCCCTCGACCGCCACCATGCCGCCCGGTCCCTGGACCTCGAAGGCGCAGGCCTCGCCGCGCTCGAACAGGGCGCGCAGCCGCCGGGCATGGTCGGGGTCGGCGCGCATCAGGGCCGAGACTACGCCTTGCGGGTCAGGGTCGGCGAGGCCGAGCGCAGAGATGCAGGCGGCCAGGCTCTCCTCGCCGGACGCCAACAGGGCGTGGCCGTCCTCGACAGCCAGCAGGGCGGAATCGAAGGCCTCGGCCGAGGCCTGGGCGGCTTCGGCGCCGGCCTCCAGGGCGGCGATCTTCGTGCGCAGGACGTCGAGCCTGGCGTCGGACTGGCGGCGTTGGGCCAGGGCCCAGAGGGTGGCGCAGATGGCCAGCAGCACGGCGCCGGCGGCGGCGGCCAGGATCAGGTCCAGCTCGCTCATCGCGTCACCTGCGGCGCTGGTGCTTTTGCCTGCCGAATCATCAGGATGAACATAGGCGCTAAGGCGGTCTTCGGCGATAATCCAGCCATGACCGCGATCCTCTATCCGGTGGCCGCCGATGCGCAGGCCGCCCTGCAGGCGCCCATTGCCCGGGCGGCGCGCGAACGCGAGGCCGCCGCCGCCGCGGGCCAAGAGGTGGTCTTCGTCACGGAAGCCTTGGGCCCACCCTACGCCAGCCGCGAGGCGGCGCTGGCGGCCCATGCGGGCCGGGTGGAGGACGACCGGCCAGGCCGGGTCGTGGCCCTGGCCTCCGAGGACCGCTTCTGCCGGCTGGCCCAGATGATCGAGGGGCGGCCCCCGCCCCCGGTGCAGCCGAGCTTGAAGGACGGTCGCCGCTGGCCCGAGCCCAAGGCCGCGCCCAAGACCGTCTGGCGGCTGCAGGTGAGCTACTGGCGGCTGGCCTCCGCGGCTAAACCGGCCGACGGACCCCAGGCCCGCGCCGCCCGGCGCAAGGCCAGCGAACCCCTGGACTACCAGGCCCTGGCGGCGCTCGCCCGCACCCCCATGCGGCCGGTCAAGCCGCAGCAACCCCTGGATATCGGTCTCTTCGAGACACGGCCCCCCGAGGCGCCGCATATCATCATGCCTGATGAGTAGCCCCCCCGACGCCAGCGGCCTGGCCCCCTCCCTCGACGATCTGGCGGCGCTCGCCGAAGCCGCCTTCGCCGCCCTGCCGGGCGACTTCCGCAAGATGACCGGGGACGTGATCTTCCGGGTCGACGACTTCGCCGCCAAGGAAGTGCTGGACGAGCTGGGCATCGAGGACGCCTTCGAGCTGACGGGTCTCTACCAGGGCGTCGACATCGGCCGGCGCACAGTGTTCGATCCGCAGCCGCAGCCCTCGATGATCTTCCTCTACCGCCGGCCGATCCTGGACGAATGGGTCGACCGCGGCGACGTGACGCTGGCCGAACTGGTCAGCCACGTCCTGGTCCACGAGATCGGGCACCACTTCGGCCTGTCGGACGACGACATCGACGCGATCGAGGCTGATTAATTCCTTCTCCCCTTGCGGGAGAAGGTGGCCGGTCAGCGACCGGTCGGATGAG
>NZ_JANPJP010000319.1:0-9843 GCF_031425575.1 Phenylobacterium sp. | reverse complement strand
AGGGTTCGTCGCCCCGCCCTTGCCGCCCATCTCCCTGGGCAGGGCCAGGTCGACCTTCAGCAGGCCATCGAGGCTTTCGACATGGCCGGCGCGGCCGCCGACGGCGCGGGCCTGGGTGGAATAGAGGGCGGGCATGGGGTCATCTCCGTGTTGATTGTGTAATATCATATTGTGCACAATCTAATTGACGTCAACCCAGGCAAGGCGCCTTTTCTTCCATCCGCGACGGCCACCACAGTTGCCTCCGCCCCGGGGTTCGCCTCAATAGGGGGGCCGGCCGGTGAGTCCCGGCGCTGGGGTCTAACTGCATGTTTCGCCTGGAGAACGCCCAGAGCCTGATGGGCATCGCCCTGACCTTGGCCGTCTGCTGGGCCCTGTCGGAGGACCGCGGCCGCTTCCCCTGGAAGCTGGCTCTCGGCGCCCTCTTCGTCCAGGTCGCCCTGGTCCTGCTGCTATTTGGCCTGCCCAGCGCGCAAGGGTTCATCCAGGCCCTCAACGACGGCGTCGACGGCCTGGCCGCCGCCACCGCCCAGGGCACCCAGTTCGTCTTCGGCTACATGGGCGGCGGGGCTCAGCCCTACGCCGTCACCAACCCCGGCGGCCTCTTCGTCTTCGCCTTCCAGGTCCTGCCCCTGATCCTGGTGATCTCGGCCCTCTCGGCCCTGCTCTGGCACTGGCAGATCCTCAAGTGGATCACCCGGGGCTTCGGCTTCATCTTCCAGAAGACCATGGGCCTGGGCGGCGCCTCGGCCCTGGCGGTGGCGGCCAACATCTTCCTCGGCATGATCGAGAGCCCCATCGTCATCCGCGCCTTCCTGGACAAGCTGACCCGCTCGGAGCTGTTCCTGATGATCGTCGTGGGCCTGGCCACCGTGGCCGGCTCCACCATGGTGGCCTACGCCACCATCCTGAGGGACGCCCTGCCCAACGCCGCCGCCCACGTCCTGGTGGCCTCGATCATCTCGGCCCCGGCCGGTATCCTGCTGGCCCGCATCATGGTCCCGGAGAAGCCGGGGCAGGGGGGCTTCTACGCAGACTACAACTCGCTGCTGAAGTACGACAGCAGCATCGACGCCATCTCAAAGGGCGCAATGGATGGCCTCACCGTGGTGCTGAACATCTCGGCCATCCTGATCGTCTTCGTGGCCTTCGTGGCCATCGGCAACGGCATACTCTCGATCTTCCCGGACGTGATGGGCGCGCCGCTGACCATCGAGCGCGTCCTGGGCGTGGTCTTCGCCCCTCTGGCCTGGACCCTCGGCATCCACTGGGACGAGGCCCTCAAGGCCGGCTACCTGCTGGGGGTCAAGCTGATGCTGACGGAGTTCATCGCCTTCATCCAGCTGGGCGCGATCCCTGCCGGCGAGATGACGGAGCGCACCCGCATGATCATGACCTACGCCCTGTGCGGCTTCGCCAATGTCGGCTCTGTCGGGATCACCGTCTCGGGCATGGGCGTCCTGATGCCCGAGCGCCGCAACGAGATCATCGGCATGGTCTGGAAGGCCCTGCTGGCGGGCTTCCTGGCCACCTGCATGACCGCCGCCGTGGTGGGCGCCATGCCCCGCGAACTGTTCGGCCAATGAGGGCGCTCCTTCTCGCCCTGGCCCTGGCGGTCGCTCCCGTCACGGCCTTCGCCCAGTCCCTGACGGTGGTGGACCCGGGCGGCAAGACCAAGGTCCTGACCCCTGCAGACCTCGCCGACCTGCCGCGCGCCGAGGTGAAGAGCGGCGCCCGGACCTATGACGGCCCGGTCCTGACCTACGTCCTGCGGGCCGGCGGCCTGCCGGTGGGCCCCAGGCTGCACGGCGACCCGCTGCGGGCCTATGTGGTGATGACCGGCAAGGACGGCTTCCAGGCGGTCTATTCCCTGGCCGAACTGGACAAGGACTTCCACGACGACCTGGTCATCCTCGCCGACCACGTGGACGGTAAGCCCCTGCCCGACAAGGAAGCCCCCTGGCGCGTCGCCTCCAGCGGCGACAAGAAGGGCTGGCGCTCAGTCTTCGGCCTGGCCCGCATCGAGGCCCGCCTCGTGGATGCCCCGAAGGCGCCGGCCATGGACCACGTCCACTAGGCCTGCTTGATCAACTCCAGCGACCGGATCCGGCTCTCCAGGTCCGGACCCACCGCCATCACGAACACCTCGTCCGCGCCCGTACTCGCGGCCTTGCCGTCCAGCCGCGCCTTCACGGTCGCGGGGTCCCCGACGATGGAGCGGGCCATGACGCCCGCCAGCCTCGGATCGTCCGCCCGCTCCGCCAGGAAGGCCTGGGCCTCGGGGATGGAGGTGAAACGCCGCCGCCCGCCGTCCAGGGTGGCCAGGTTCCCCGCCCGCATCGGCGCAGCCAGCCGCTCGGCCTCGGCGCTGGTCTCGGCGGCCAAGGCGATGGTGGCGATCCCGGCCAGCGGCTCGGAACGAAACACCGACGGCCGGAAGTCGCCCTTGTAGGCGGCCACCGCCGGGCCGCCATCGGCCCGGGCGATGAACTCGGCGAACACCATGCCGACGCCGGCCTGGGCGGCGAACAGCGCGCTCTCCACCGAGGTGCAGAGCAGGAAAAGGTCGGGGTGCGAGGGGCCGGCCGGATTGGCGTGAATCTCCCGGGCCGGATGGGCGTCGGTGATCGGTTCGACGCCCGAAGCGTCCAGCAGCCAGGCCGAGAGCAGGGCGAAGTACTGGGGAAAAGCCTCTGAGCCTGAGGACCGCAATGCTCCGCCAGTGCGCTGGTCAGTGCCCAGCGCGCGCCCGACGCCCAGGTCGATGCGGCCGGGCGCCAGGGCCTCCAGCTCCATGAACACCTCGGCCACCTTCAGGGGGCTGTAGTTCACCAGCATCACCCCGCCCGATCCCAGCCGGATCGTCGAGGTGATCTGGCTGGCCGCCGCGATCAGGATCTCCGGGGCCGGCGAGCCCAGTCCGCCGATATTGTGGTGCTCGGCCACCCAGAAGCGATGATAGCCGAGCCGCTCGGCGGCCTTGGCCACCTCCAGGCTGTCGCGCACCGCCTGGGCCTGGGTGTTGCTCCCGCTCACCGGCGAGAGGTCGAGAACCGAGAGGGTGTAGGTCATCAGGTCCTCGGCGCGGTCTTCTTCAGCACGGCCGAGAAGCTCAGCACCGCCTCGCCCTCGACCGTCATGATCCCCCGCACGAACACCATACTGCGGCCAGCCTTCACCACCTCGCCCCGGCACTCCAGCAGCGAGCCCTCCGGCACCGCGCCGACGAACTCGCTGTTGAAGGTGGCGGTGACACTGCGGCTGTCGGTTAGGGCGTCGCGGGCGATCACGAACAGGCAGTAGTCGGCGAAGGTCATCAGCGCCCCGCCGTGCATGAAGCCGCCGCCGTTCATGTGCTTGCGCTCGGGCCGCATGGCGCAGACCGGGCGACCGTCGTCGTCGAGGCGGTAGTAGAAGGGTCCGGCGTGATCCTCGAAGGGGTCATTGCCGTACATCGACCAGCCGGCCCACTCGCCGCCCTGCACGACGAGGTGCACCCAGGGATCGGTCTCGGTTTCCGTGCCGTCCATGATCACTCCCGAACTCTCCGGAAGCGTTTGCCCGCCGCCGATCCAAACACTAGTTTGCCGCCTCGAACGGGCGACGCCGCAAGGCGACCTAAGTGGCGGAGAGAGATCATGCAAGGCCGGACTGTCTATCTGTGTGGAGGCCTGCGCAGCCCGATCGGCCGCTATGCCGGGGCGCTCTCCAAGGTGCGCGCCGACGACCTCGCCGCTCACCCGCTGAAGGCCCTGATGGCCGCCTATCCCAAGCTCGACTGGGGGCAGGTGGACGAGGTGATCTACGGCAACGTCAACCAGGCCGGCGAGGACAACCGCAACGTCGCCCGCATGGCCCTGCTGCTGGCTGGTCTCCCGTCCACCGTGCCTGGCCTGACGGTCAACCGCCTCTGCGCCTCCGGCCTCGACGCGGTCATCGCCGGCGCGCGCACCATCGCGGCGGGCGAAGCTGATCTGATCATCGCCGGCGGGGTGGAGAGCATGAGCCGCGCCCCCTTCGTGATGGCCAAGCCCGACAGCGCCTTCTCCCGCACTCCGGAGATGTACAACACCACCATCGGCTGGCGCTTCGTGAACCCGCAGATGAAGAAGGACTACGGCGTCGACGCGATGCCAGAGACGGCCGAGAACGTCGCGACCGACTATCAGATCAACCGTGAGGACCAGGACGCCTTCGCACAGCGCAGCCAGGCTCGCGTCGGCGCCGCCCGCGCCAAGGGCTTCTTCGACGGCGAGATCGCGCCCCTGACCATCAAGGACCGCAAGGGCGACATCGTCGTCAGCGAGGACGAACATCCGCGCCCCGACACCACCCTGGCCGCCCTGCAGGGACTCAAGCCCATCGTCCGCGAGGGCGGCACGGTCACCGCCGGCAACGCCTCGGGCGTCAATGACGGCGCCGCGGCCCTGCTGCTGGCCTCGGCCGAAATGGTCCAGAAACTCGGCCTCGAACCCCTGGCCCGCATCGAGGGCGCCGCGTCAGGCGGCGTCGCGCCGCGCATCATGGGCGTGGGCCCGGTCCCGGCGGTGGAGAAGCTTTGCGCACGCCTTGGCGTCACGCCCCGCGACTTCAATGTCATCGAGCTGAACGAGGCCTTCGCGGCCCAGGCGCTCGCCTGCACCCGCGCCTGGGGCCTGGCCGACGACGCCGAGCACGTGAACGCGCATGGCGGCGCCATCGCCATCGGCCATCCGCTCGGCGCCTCGGGCGCCCGCCTTGCGCTCACCGCCGCCCGCGCGCTGCACATGAGCGGCGGCGACCGGGCGCTGGCCACCATGTGCGTCGGCGTCGGCCAAGGTTCGGCCCTGGCCCTGGCCAAGGCATGATCCGTCCTCTCGTCCTCGCCGCCGCCCTGGCCTTCGCCGGCCCGGCCTTCGCCCAGGACGCGCCGCTCAAGACCGCGCCCGCGGCTGCTCCGCCCCTGGCCGGCGGTCCCGCGCCCGCGCCCCCGGCCGGGGCGCCGAAGAAGCCGCCGACGCTGGTGCAAGCCTTGATTGCGGCCGGCTTCGATCCCCACACCAAGCTGACCGGTGACACCGTCCAGGTGATGTCGGGCCAGCGCGCCATCCTTGCGGTGGGCGGCGCCAAGCCTGTGTTGGAGGCCGTCGAGACCGGCCATGTCGACATAGCCCTGCCGGACGGCGCGCCCGACACCTACAAGGCGGTCGCCCCTGGCAAGGTGGCCTTCGCCGTCGATGGTTCGGCGGCCAAGAAGCAGTCCTTCCTGAAGATCTGGAACGGCCTGCCGCACGCGGTCAGCTATGAGGCCGAACTCACCGCCATCCGCGGCGGCAAACTCGCCAAGCGCAAGGCGCAGGTCTGCGCCGTGCCGGGCGGAGGGACGAACTACGAGACTTGGTCGGACCCTATCATCGCCGTCACCCTGTCCAAGGTGGTGGAAGTCGCCGACGACAAGATCACCTGCAAATAGAGCCGAGAGAGACATCATGGCCCTCGACCTGGAAACCCGCGAACAGCTGATCGACACGGTCCGCCGCTTCGTCTCCGAACGCCTGCGTCCCCTGGAGGCCAAGGTCTCCGAAGAGGACGCCATGCCCCCCGAGCTGGTGAGCGAGATGAAGGAGCTGGGCCTGTTTGGCCTCTCCATTCCCGCCGAATACGGCGGCCTGGATCTCTCCATGGAGGACGAGTGCCTGGTGGCCGTCGAGCTGGGCCGCACCAGCCCGGCCTTCCGCTCCACCTTCGGCACCAATGTCGGCATCGGCAGCCAGGGCCTGGTGATGTTCGGGACCGAGGCGCAGAAGGCGAAATACCTGCCGGGCATCGCCTCGGGCGACATCATCACCTCCTTCGCGCTCACCGAGCCGGAGGCGGGGTCGGACTCCGCGGCGGTCCAGACCCGGGCCGTGCTGGACGGCGACCACTACGTGCTGAACGGCGCCAAGCGTTACATCACCAACGCCAACAAGGCCGACCTTTTCACGGTCATGACCCGCACCGATGCGACCAAGCCCGGCGCCGGCGGGGTCTCGGCCTTCCTGGTGGAGCGCAACCTGCCGGGCCTTTCCATCGGCAAGCCCGAGAAGAAGATGGGCCAGCAGGGCGCCCACATCTGCGACGTGATCTTCGACAATGTCCGGGTGCCGGCGGAAAATCGCCTGGGCCGGGAAGGCGAGGGGTTCAAGGTGGCCATGCAGGTGCTGGACCGCGGCCGTCTGCACATCTCGGCGGTCTGCGTCGGCGTGGCCGAACGCCTGCTGACCGACTGCGTGGCCTACGCCAATGAGCGCAAGCAGTTCGGCCAGCCGATCGCCGCCTTCCAGCTGATCCAGGGCATGATCGCTGACTGCAAGACCGAGACCCTGGTGGCCAAGGCCATGGTCATGGAGACCGCCCGCAAGCGCGACGCCGGTGAGAGCGTCACCATGGAGGCCGCCGCCGCCAAGTACTTCGCCTCCGAGATGGTGGGCCGGGTCGCCGACCGGGCGGTGCAGATCTTCGGGGGCGCGGGCTATGTCGCCGACTATGGGATCGAACGCTTCTACCGCGACGTGCGCATCTTCCGGATCTACGAAGGCACCAGCCAGATCCAGCAGGTGGTGATCGCCCGCGAGACCCTGAAGCGGGGCGGCTGACCATGAGCATCGACATGGAGGCCGTGATCCTCGAGATCGTCGGCAAGCTGCCGCCTGGCAAGTCGGCCTCGTCGGAGGAGGTGGCCCGCGCCGCCGACAGCGAGCGCTGGCAACGCCTGACCGGCCACGTCCGCGCCACCGCCCGGGGCCTGGCCCGCCAGGGCCGCCTCACCGTCCTGCGCCACAACAAGCCCGCCGACCCCGACAGCTTCAAGGGCGTCTACCGCCTGCGCCTGCCCACCGAGGATGAGCGCGCGGCGGCCCTGGCCAAGGCGGCGGAAGCTCAGGCGGTGGAAGCGGCGGGCGAGACTGAGGTCTAGCTGGCGCTGGAGCCCATCGTTCCTAGATAGGCCCATGTCCCTGCCCGCCGTCCTCGCCGAGATCGCCGCCTGCCGGGCCTGCGCCGGCGAGCTGTCCCATACGCCGCGGCCGGTGGTGATGGTGAGCCCGAGGACCCGGCTGCTGATCGTCGGCCAGGCGCCGGGCCGCCGGGTGCATGAGAGCGGCACGCCCTTCACCGACCCCTCCGGCGTGCGCCTGCGCACCTGGATGGGGATCGACGCGCAGACCTTCTACGGCCGGCCCGAGATCGGTGTCGCCGCCATGGCCTTCTGCTTCCCGGGCACCAGTCCCAAGGGGGGCGACTATCCGCCCCCGCCGCGCTGCGCCCAGCTCTGGCGGCTGCGGCTGATGGCCGCCCTGCCGGCGATGGAGCTGACCCTGCTGGTGGGCGGCTACGCCCAGGCCTGGGCGCTGGGCGATCGGGCCAAAGGCAACATGACCGAGACCGTTCGCGCCTGGCGGGACTACCTGCCGCACTATCTCCCCATGCCGCACCCGTCCTGGAGGAACACCGCCTGGCTGCGGAAGAACCCCTGGTTCGAAGCTGAGGTTACGCCCTATCTTCGCCAAAGGGTCCAAGCCATTCTAGAGCCGTGAAGCGCCTCCTCGTCCTCCTGTCGGCCTTGATGCTCACCGCCTGCACGCCGCTGATGGTGCAGCAGGCCGGCACGCCGCCCGCCGCCTTCTCCGGCCCGCGCCTGGAGGGCGAGCGCTTCATAAGCTTCGACGGCGCGGCCCTGGGACTGACCACCTGGGCCGCCGAGACCCCGGAGCCCTGGGCGGTGATCATCGGCGTCCATGGCATGAACGACTACGCCAACGCCTTCCACCTGGCCGCGCCCTGGTGGGCCAGCCAGGGGGTGACAACCTACGCCTATGATCAGCGCGGTTTCGGCCGCTCCCCCCACCGGGGCATCTGGGGCGGTGA
Source organism: Phenylobacterium sp. (assembly GCF_031425575.1). Taxonomy (GTDB): domain Bacteria; phylum Pseudomonadota; class Alphaproteobacteria; order Caulobacterales; family Caulobacteraceae; genus Phenylobacterium. The sequence continues at coordinate 1,956 of NZ_JANPJP010000319.1, read as the reverse complement.
CGAGCTGATGGTGGAGGACCTGCGCACCATCGCCGCCGTGGTCCGCGCCAAACACCCCAAGGCGGTGATCGTCGTCGCCGGGGAGAGCATGGGCGGCGCGGTCACCGTCCAGGCCTTCGCCTCGGATCGCCCGCCCACCGCCGACCGGGTGGTGCTGCTGTCGCCCGCCGTCTGGGGCTGGTCGTCCCAGCCCCTGCCGTACAAGACCACCCTGTGGTTCGCCGCGCGGCTGACCGGGTCGAAGGTCTACGTCCCGCCGGAATGGCTGACCAAGCGCGTCGCCCCCACCGATAACCGCGAGGAGCTCAAGGCCATGGGCCGCGATCCGCTGATGGTCTGGGGCGCCCGGTCAGACACCCTCTATGGCCTGGTGGCGATGATGGAGCGGGCCTACCACGCGACCGGCCAGATCAAGGTCCCGGCTCTCTATCTCTACGGCGCCAATGACGAGATCATTCCCAAGCGCCCGGCCTTCGAGGCCGCCGGCCGCCTGAAGCCCAGCGACCGCACCGTCTATTACGCGCGCGGCTGGCACCTAATGACCCGCGATCACCAGGGTCCCAAGGTGTGGGAGGACATCCTCACCTATGTCCGCGACCCCGGCGCCCCCTTGCCCTCCGGAGCCCCGCCCATTCCCAAGCCGAGGCGCCAAAGCGCCCAGGCCGCCGCATCGCCGGGGTTGTGAGATGGAACGCGCAGGGGTAGAGCCGGGTAAATCCTTCCCCACTTTCAGCGTGTTCTCAGCATGACCCTGTTCGATCACCCCGCCTTCGAGGGGCATGAGAGCGTCAACGCGTTTTTCGATGAGAGAACCGGCCTCAAGTGCATCATCGCGGTTCACTCCACCGCCCGGGGCCCGGCGGCGGGCGGTTGCCGCATGTGGCCCTATGCCAGCGCCGACCTGGCGCTCGACGACGCCCTGCGGCTCTCGCGCGCCATGTCCTACAAGAACGCCATGGCCGACATCCCCTTAGGCGGCGGCAAGGCCGTGATCATCGGCGACAGCCGCACCCAGAAGACGCCCGCCCTGTTCGAGGCCTTTGGCCGGGCCGTGGACTCCGTGGGGGGCCGCTACTGGACCGCCGAGGATGTCGGCGTCTCGCCCGCAGACCTGATGCACGCGCGCCGTGAAACCCGATTCGTGGCCGGCCTGGAGGGTCATGCCGCCGCGTCGGGCGATCCGTCCCCGGTCACCGCCGAGGGGGTGTTCCGGGGCGTAGCGCTGAGCGTGCGCAGGGCGCTGAACCGCGACCTGGCCGGGATCACCGTCGCCATCCAGGGGGTCGGCCATGTCGGCGCCTACCTGGCCGACAAGCTGCACGCCGCCGGGGCCCGGCTGGTCATCACCGACACCAACGCAGAAGCCCTGCGCACGGTCGCCGAGCGGACGGGCGCCAAGGTCGTCAGTCCCGCCGACATCTTCGAGGTCCAGGCCGATGTCTTCGCGCCTTGCGCCCTGGGCGGCGCCATCAACGCCGAGACCCTGCCGCGGCTGAAGGCCCGCATCGTGGCCGGCGGCGCCAACAACCAGCTGGCCACGCCCGAGGTGGGCCGCGCCCTCTTCGAGCGCGGCATGCTCTATGCGCCGGACTATGTGATCAACGGCGGCGGCATCATCAACGTCGCCGCCGAGATCGCCGCCCTCGAGGCCGGGACGGCCTTCGACGCGGCCTGGGTGGCGGCCAAGCTCGACCGGCTCACCGAGACCCTCGACGAGGTCCTGGCCCGCTCCATCACCGAGCGCCGCCCCACCCACGAGGTGGCCAACGAGATGGCCAAGGCCCGCATCGCGGCGGCGGCGCGGGCCAGGCTGGCGGCCTAGATCCGCCCGATCCTGGCCGTCCGCGGCTCTTTCACGGCCACGATCAGCAGCAGCAGGGCCGCTACCAGGAAGCCGATCGAGACGCCGAACACCACCGGGAAGCCCAGGGTGCTGGCCATGATCCCGCCGGCCAG
>NZ_JANPJP010000318.1:0-18868 GCF_031425575.1 Phenylobacterium sp. | reverse complement strand
GCAGGTGCTGGCGGTGCTGAAACTGGCCGACAAGCCGATGAGCGACCTGGCCCACCAGTTCGAACCCGTGCCCCAGCGCCTGGAGAACGTGCGCTTCGCCGGCGGCAAGCCGCTGGAGGACGAGCAGGTCAAGAAGGTGCTGGCCGCCGCCGAGGTGCGCCTGGCGGGCACCGGGCGCCTAGTGGTCCGCGCCTCGGGCACCGAGTCCCTGATCCGCGTCATGGCCGAGGCCGACGACGAGAAGCTGGTCCGCGACGTCATCAAGGACATTGTCGGCGCGGTGAAGAAGGCCGCGGCCTGAGTCTTTGCCCCGGTCTGCAATTGCGCAGAACCGGCGCCCTACACGCCCATTTGAAGGCCCATGGCGCTGCGGCAAGCTGAACAATGGGTTGCGCGGGCTGTTCAACTCCCAGAATTCATGTCAGCTTCGTAATGTTGGGGCCGCTCGACCGGCCCTGGCAGGAAAAGAAGACAGTCCTTGGGAGGACACATGCAGCGTAGTCCCGTTATCGCGGGCGCGACGCGAGGGCCGATTCGGGCGACCAGCTCGATCGCCTGCCTCGCCTTCGTCGCGCTCCTCGCCGTCGCCTTCTGGGCCGGCGCACTCTGGATCGGAACCGTGCTCTTCAACCTGCTGAGCTAGACGCCGCCGGTTCGTCTGATCGTCGCGGCGCCGCCCAGCGGACGCGGCTCGCCCTGACCTAAGCGCGCCCGATGGAGGCGTACTTGAAGCCCCGCGAGCGGACCTCCTCGGGCTTGTAGATGTTGCGCAGGTCCACCAGGGTCGGGGTCTTCATCAGGCCCTTGATGCGATCCAGGTCCAGCGCTCGGAACTGATCCCATTCAGTGATGATCACCAGCACGTCGGCGCCGGCGGCCGCCTCGTAGGCGTCGGACTTGAAATCCACATCCTTCAGCATGTGCTTGGCCTCTTCCCCCTCGGGGTCATAGGCCTGAACCTTGGCGCCCAGGGCCTGCAGGGCCGGGAGGATGTCGAGGGCGGGCGCGTCGCGCATGTCGTCGGTGTTGGGCTTGAAGGTCAGGCCCAGCACGCCGACGGTCTTGCCGGCCAGGTCGCCGTCGAGGGCCTTGGCCACCTTGGCGGACATGGCCTTCTTGCGGGCGTCGTTGATCTCCACCGTGGTTTCGATCAGGCGCACGGGGCTGCCGGCGTCGGTGGCGGTGCGCACCAGGGCCAGCGTGTCCTTCGGGAAGCAGGAGCCGCCGTAGCCGGGTCCGGCGTTGAGGAACTTGCCGCCGATCCGCTTGTCCAGGCCGATGCCCTTGGCCACCTGCTGCACGTCGGCGCCCAGGGCCTCGCAGAGGTCGGCGATCTCATTGATGTAGGTGATCTTCAGGGCCAGGAAGGCGTTGGCCGCGTACTTGATCAGCTCGCTGGTGCGGCGGCTGGTGAAGACGATCGGGGTCTCGTTCAGATAGAGCGGCCGATAGAGCTCGGTCATCACCGGCCGGGCGCGCTCGTCCTCCAGACCCACCACCACGCGGTCGGGACGCTTGAAGTCCTCGATGGCGGCGCCTTCGCGCAGGAATTCCGGGTTGGAGACCACGGCGAACTGGGCGTCGGGGCGCTTGGCCTTGATGATGCGCTCGATCTCGTCGCCGGTGCCGACCGGCACGGTGGACTTGGTGACGATCACGGTGAAGCCGTCCAGCAGGCCGGCGATCTCCTCGGCGGCGGCGTAGACATAGGAAAGGTCGGCATGGCCGTCGCCGCGGCGCGAGGGGGTGCCCACCGCGATGAACACCGCGTCGGCCTTGGCCACCGCTTCGGCGGCCTCGGTGTCGAAGGACAGGCGGCCGGCCTTCACGTTCTGAGCCACCAGCACGTCGAGACCGGGTTCGTAAATCGGGATGCCGCCGGCCTTCAGCCGCTCGATCTTGCCGGCGTCCTTGTCGATGCAGATGACGTCATGGCCGAAGTCGGCGAAGCAGGCCCCACTCACTAGGCCCACATAGCCGGTGCCAATCATCGTAACGTGCATCATCTACCCCCGAGTTCGTACTGGCCCTGCGTCAGGCCGGTACATGCTTTTGCAGCGCAGCAAAAGTGGCGCCGTTAGATCAGACTTCCTGGTTGTAGGCGCCGACCTCCGGGCGCCTGGCGAGGCGCGGCTTCACCTCTTCGCGGAACAGGGCGCGCATATCGGCGTCCGACTGGGTGCTCTCCACCACCACCACGATCTCGGGCTTGTTGGAGGAGGCCCGCACCAGGACCCAGGAGCCGTCCTCCAGCGCCACCCGGACACCGTTGACGGTGATCACCTCGACGATCTTCCGGCCCAGGATCGTGCCCCCGGCCTGGGCAAGGGCCTCGTACTCGGCCACCACGTCGTCCACCACCCCGTACTTCACCTCGTCGCCGCAATGGGGCGACATGGTCAGAGACGTATAGGCGATGGGCAGGGCCTCTTTCAGCTGTGAGAGTTTCTTGCCCGGATTGCGGTCCATCATCGCCAGGATGGCGGCCGCCGCGGTGAGGCCGCAGTCATAGCCGCGCCCCAGGGGGTCATTGAAGAAGAAGTGGCCACTCTTCTCGAAGCCAGCCAGGGCGCCAAGTTCGGCGGTCTTGCGCTTGATGTAGGAATGGCCGGTCTTCCAATAGACGGTCCTGGCCCCGTTGGCGGCCAGAACCGGGTCGGTGGCGAAGAGGCCGGTGGACTTCACATCGACCACGAAGGTGGCGTCCTGGTGCAGCACCGACAGGTCACGGGCCAGCATCAGGCCGATCTTGTCGGCGAAGATCTCCTCACCCGTGTCGTCCACCACGCCGCAGCGGTCGCCGTCGCCGTCGAAGCCCAGGGCCAGGTCGGCGCCGTGCTGACGCACCGCCTTCGCCATCTCCTGCAGCATCTCGTGGTCTTCAGGATTGGGGTTGTAGCGGGGGAAGGTCCAGTCGAGGTCGCAGTCCATCTCGATGACCTCGACACCCATGCGGCGCAGGGCGTCGGGGGCGAAGGCCCCGGCGGTCCCATTGCCGCAGGCGCAGACCACCTTTAGCGGCCGCTTCACCGCCACGCGGCGGACGATGTCGGCCACGTAGCGTTCCGGCACGCCGGTGACGTGGGTCAGGGAGCCGCCGGGGCGCATCTGGCTCAGGCCCCCCAGGACGATCTCCTTCAGGCGGCCCATCTCGACAGGGCCAAAGGTCAGCGGCCGCTGGGCGCCCATCTTCACCCCGGTCCAGCCGTTCTCGTTGTGGCTGGCGGTGACCATGGCCACGCAGGGGGCGTCCTGGTCGAACTGGGCGAAATAGGCGATCGGCGACAGGGCCAGGCCGATGTCCAGAACCTCGCAGCCCGCGGCCAGCAGGCCGACGGTCAGGGCCTGTTTCACGGAGATCGAGTAGGACCGGAAGTCGTGGCCGATGACGATCTTGGTCTGGCCCAGTTCCTGAATATAGGTCCCCAGTCCCAGGCCCAGGGCCTCGATGCCCAGCAGGTTAATGTCAGGACCGAGCAGCCAACGCGCGTCGTATTCCCGGAAACCCGTGGCCTTCACGAGGGGATAGATTTCGTAGTCGAGGGTGTTGGGAACGAGGTCGGCGCGCGGAACGGGAAGCATCAGGACTCCATCGAATGAGTTCGATCAGGTTCTTAAGGGTCTTGAGGCCTTAAGACCATGCGAACGCATGCCTTTGACTTCCGTTTCGTGACGATGGCTAGACGCCCGCCCGCACCAGATCGTGAACCCGCAAGATTCCGACCGGTCGTTCGCCTTCCACGACGAACAGCACGGTGACCATCGGCAGGGGATCGCTCATCAGGGCCAGGGCTTCGCCGGCCAGCATGCCGGGGGGCGCGGTCTTCTTCGGGCCAGGCGTCATGACCTCGCCGGCGGTGTGGCCCATCAGGCCGTCGATGTGGCGGCGCAGGTCGCCGTCGGTGATCACGCCCTGCAGGGCGCCGTCGGGGCCGGTGACACCGACGATGCCGAAGGCCTTCTCCGTCATCACCAGCAGGGTCTGGGCCATGGGGGTGTCGAGGGAGACCAGGGGCAGTTCGGCCGGCCCGTGCATCAGGTCGCCGACGGTCTGCAGCATGGCCCCCAGCTTGCCGCCGGGGTGGAAGGTTTTGAAGTCCTTGGCCGTGAAGCCGCGCCGCTCCAGGAGCGCGACGGCCAGGGCGTCGCCGAGCGCGATCTGGAGGGTGGTGGAGGTGGTGGGCGCCTTGACCTCGGCGGTGGCCTCGGCGGCGTCGGCCAGCTGCAGCACCACATCGGCGGCCTTGCCCAGCGCGCTCTGCGGGTCGGCGGTCAGGGCGATCAGCGGGATGTGGAAGCGGCGGGAATAGGCCAGGACATCGGCCAACTCCTTCACCTCGCCCGACTTGGACAGGCAGAGCACCACGTCGCCCTCAGCGATCATGCCCAGGTCGCCATGGCTGGCTTCATTGGCGTGGACGAAGAAGGCCGGCGCGCCGGTGGAGGCGAAGGTGGCGGCGATCTTGCGCGCCACGTGGCCCGACTTGCCGATGCCGGAACAGACGATTTTGCCCTTGGCGGCGTAGAGGATGTCCACGGCGCGGGCGAAGGCCGCGCCCAGGCCGTCAGCCTGCTGGGTCAGGGCGTCGGCCTCGGCGGCCAGCACCCGGCGGCCCACGGCCACGGCGTCGAATTCGGTCATTGGGTCGGGGATATGGCTTGGCTCTGCAGGTCGGAGACCGCCTGCCGGGCCTGGTTGACGCGCCTGTTGGCCGCCTCGGTCTCCCGCTGCATCGCCGCCTGCACCGCCGGTGTCCGCTGGGTGGGCGTGCGCCCGAAGACCCCGGGCGAGCGGTCTCCAAGGCCCTGGGGCCAGACAAGGGCCAGGGCCACCATCACAAGGGCGGCCAGGGCGACGGCGGGGAAGAACAGGCGGTCACGCATGATCGGCCGATATAGCCGCTCGAATCGCCTCGGGCTAGCGAACCCTTGACCTCCCGCCCGCCGCACCCTAGCCCCCAGACCTCGCTCGCCGATGGAGGTCTCCCAGTGCCCACCTTGATCCTGCTGCGCCATGGCCAGAGCCGCTGGAACCTGGAAGACCGTTTCACCGGCTGGGTGGACGTGGACCTGACGCCGGAGGGCGAGGCCCAGGCGACCAAGGGCGGGGAGCTGATCAAGGCCGCGGGCATCCAGATCGACCGCGCCTTCACCTCGGTTCTGACGCGGGCTATCCGCACCTGCTGGCTGGCCCTGACGGCGGCGGGCCAGGTCTTTGTGCCGGAGACCAAGGACTGGCGTCTGAACGAGCGCCACTACGGCGGACTGACCGGCCTGAACAAGGCGCAGACCGCCAAGCAGCACGGAGACGACCAGGTCAAGGTTTGGCGCCGTTCCTATGACGTGCCGCCGCCCCCTCTGGCGCCGGGCGGTGAGTTCGATTTCGCGGGCGACCGCCGCTACGCCGGTGCGACCCTGCCCGACACCGAGAGCCTGAAGACCACCCTGGACCGCGTCGCTCCCTACTGGGCCGCCGAGATCGCGCCGAAGCTGGCGGCGGGCGAGACCCTGCTGGTGGCGGCCCACGGCAATTCCCTGCGGGCCATCGTCAAGCTGCTCTACGGCCTGAGCGACACCGCCATCATTGATGTGGAGATTCCCACAGGCAATCCGCTGCTGATCGAGCTGGACGCCGCCCTGAAGCCGATCTCGGCCCGCTATCTGGACGAGGCGCGAGCCACCAAGCTGCCGACCTACGGGGCTTAGCCGCTAGCGGGCGGCGACCCGCAGCGCCTGGGCGATCTTGGCGTCCGTACGGCGGACGGCCAGCAACAGCAGGCCGGCCAGAAAGGCCGGAATGAGCGCCCAGGCCAGGCCCGCGGCGGCGAGGCCGGTGGCCGCGGCGATGCACAGCCCCACCGCGACCTCGGCCAGGGTGGAGACCCAGCTCGACCCTCGGCGGCGGCGAAACTCCGAGCGCTTGGCCGGGCGCTGATACCAGATGTTGATGAGGCCGTTGGCCACCGTCGCCGCGGCGCAGCCGATTGTCGCCGCCAGCCCCGCCCGTGGCTCCAGCACGATGAGGGTCAGCAGGATTGGGACCAGCAGGGCGGCGACCGGGATGAAGGCCGCCGTCAACTTGGCCCGGCGCGCGGTGGCGATGGGAGTGGGGGCGCTGGCGATCAGGTCGGGGGCGTCCTCCGCCGAGACGGTGATCCAGGCCAGGCTGGCGGCCACCTGGCCGGCCACGAAGGTCAGGGCCGCGGCTCCGCCGGGCAGGGCGATCAGCGAGCCGCTGCCCGCGTTGCGCACCAGGACGAAGGCCAGGGGCAGCAGGTAGAGCACCCGCAGCATCACCTGGGACATCAGGGCCGCATCGCGGCTCATCAACCGCAGTTCCTTGCGCACCGTGGCCGCGAAGGCCCCGCCGGTGAACGCCACCGGCCGGGTGCGCGCCTTGACCGCGCTGGCCTCGGCCCCGGCGGCGGCGGCCGAGTCGGCGGCGAACCGGCCCCCCAGCCATAGGTTCACCCCGGCGAACATCGCCAGGGCGGTCACCAGCAGGATCGCTGCCGCTCCCGGGTCGCCCAGCAGGGCGCGCAGGGGCAGGGCCGCCACCGGGTGGATGACGACGCCCGGCGCCGTGGCCGCGGCGACTAGATCGCTCCAGACCGACCCCACCGGGGCGCCGAAGATGTTTCGCGCCTGCGTCACCAGGAAGAACCCTGCCCCGATCAGGGCCGAGGCCACCTGGGCGACGGTGCGGGTCCGGCGCGGACCGATGGCGGCGAACATGCCCATGGCCACCACCAGGCCGCAGGCCGTGGCCGCGATGGCCACGCTCGCCAGGACCAGGAAGGCCGACAGCCAGGGCGGGTGGCCGATCAGGGCGATGGGGATCAGGAAGGGGCCCAGGAAGGCCGAAAACACCAGGAACAGGTTCAGGGCGATGGCCGCGAACCGCACGGTCAGCACCTTGCGCGGACTTATGGGCGAGGAGAACAGCAGGTCCAGATCGCCGCGGTCGTAGAGGACGTCGGCGGCGGCGGCCAAGGTCTGGGACAGCATCAGGCTGAAGATCACCGCCAGGATGGCGTCGGCCAGCAGGACGCCCGTAGGGGTGACGCCGATCTCCACCTGGCGCAGCATCAGGCCGATCGGCACGCCGCCAGCCAGGGTGACCAGACCGACGGTGGCGAGCGCAACCCAGCCGCCGCGCCGGTTCTCGCCGCGCCGCGCCAGCAAGGTGCGCCAGCCCAGCCGCATCTCGTGGGCCAGCAGCCATAGGGTCGAGCCCGGCTTGGCGATCACGCGGGCCCGGGCTCGGTCTGGCCGGTGAGGTCGAGGAACAGATCCTCCAGGCTGGCCTCGCCGTCTCCGGCCTGGGCCCGCAGTTCCTCCAGCCGTCCCTCGATGAGCAACCGGCCGTGCTGGATGATGCCGATGCGGTCGGCCATCCGCTCGGCCACCTCCAGGATATGAGTGGTGAGGATCACCGTCGCCCCGGCCCGGGTGCGGGCGGTCAGCAGGTCCTTCACCTGGCGCGCGGCGCCGGCGTCCAGGCCGGTGAGCGGTTCGTCGAGGATCAGCAGTTTCGGATCATGGATCAGGGCGCCGGCCAGGGCGGTCTTCTGCTTCATGCCCCGCGAAAACCCCTCACACCGGCGGCCGCGCTCGTCCCAGAGGCCGAGCATCCGCAGCAGCTCCTCGGAGCGGTCGCTGGCGGTCGTGGCCTCCACGCCCCACAGCCCGGCCACGAACTCCAGATACTCGAGGGGTGTCAGGCGGTCGTAGAGCATGGGCTCGTCGGGCGCCCAGGCTATGAGCTGCTTGGCGGCCATGGGGTCGGCAAGCGCATCGACGCCGAAGACGCTGATCGACCCGCTGTCGGGCTTCAGCAGGCCCGCCACCATGCGCAGGGTGGTGGTCTTGCCCGCGCCGTTGGGACCCAGCAGGGCGTAGAGTTCGCCGGAGCGGACCGTCAGGTCCAGGTTGTCCACCGCGGGCGTCCGGAACGTCTTGTTGAGGCCTCTGATCACCAGTGCGTCGGTCACGAAGCCCTCCCGTCAGGCCCGACTATGGGCGAGGGGCGAAGCGGGCTCAACCGCGCGGACTTGCAGGGAACACCTCGGGCGCCTCACAACCCCGGCATGACCGACGATGATCACATGCGCGCCGCCATCGCCCTGGCCCGCACCCAGCTCGGGAAGACCGGCGCCAACCCGTCGGTCGGGTGCGTGATCGTGGCCGCGGGCGTGGTGGTGGGGCAGGGGGTCACCCAGGCCGGGGGCCGCCCCCATGCCGAGGAACAGGCCCTGGATCAGGCCGGCGAGGCCGCCCGTGGCGCGACCGCCTATGTCACCTTGGAGCCCTGCGGCCAGAGGTCCGCCGGAACGGCCTCCTGCTCGGAACGGCTGGTGGCGTCGGGGGTGGCGCGCGTGGTGATCGCCTGCACCGACGCCTCAACCTATGCGTCGGGACGGGGCACGGAGAGGTTGCGGACCGCGGGCCTCAAGGTGGAGCTTGGTCTGCTGCAGACCGAGGCTGGGGGCCTGTACGCGGACTATCAGCCGCCCACGACTTAGTGATTCTTCACCGTGTTTTCGCTAAGTGGCGGAAACAGCGTGTTAATTGCGAGAACCTATTCTGGGGGTAGTAAGTTCAGGGTCCCCCAGCCTCCCATGTCGCTTCAAACCGCAACGATCCAGGATCTCCAGCCTCTCACCCAGGCTGAGGTCGACGCCATCTGCGCCAAGCATGACCGGCTCTGGACCTCCAAACCCGGCGGGGCCCGGGCGGTGTTCGCCTGGAAGAACCTGACCGGCCTGGACCTGCGCGGACGGAATCTCTGCGACGGCGATTTCACCGGCGCGATCCTGTCCGACTGCCAGCTGCAGGGCACCCGCCTGGACCACGCCAACCTGTTCGGCGCGGACCTTCAGAACGCCAATCTCACCGACGCCTCCATGCGCCGGGCCGACCTGCGCGGCGCCTGTCTGCGCAACGCCAACCTGACCGGCGCCGACCTCTTTGAATGCGACCTGCGCGAAGGCTCCATCGCCTCGGTGGACCGCGTGCAGGGCCTGAAGGTCATGGAGCACCAGAACCGGGCTGGCGAGATGCAGGGCGCTATCCTGGCCGGCGCCAACCTGGAGCGGTCGCGCCTGTCGGGCGTCATGGCCGTCCGGGCCGACTTCACCGACGCGGTGCTCAAGGACGCCAAGCTCGTCCGGGCGAACCTCAAGCAATGCACCATGACGGGCGCCAATATGGCCGGGGCCGATCTTTCCGGCGCCGATCTGGCGGGCGCGGACCTGCGCGACTGCATCCTCGTGGGCGCCAAGACCTACTCCTGGAACATCAGCCAGGCCGACATGCGCGGCGCGCTCACCGACCAGCCCTCGGGCAAGGCGGTTTCCGACCTGCCTTACAAGACCATGATCCGCGACCACGCCCGCTGGTGCGAGACCGGTGGGGCCGAAGGGTCGCCCAGCGTGTTCGACAACGCCGACCTGCGGGCTCTCGAGACGGTGAGAGGTTTCAACCTGACCGCGCTCTCGGCCAAGGGCGCGGTGTTCTATGGCCTCGACATGGAGGGCGTGCAGCTGCAGGGCGCAAACCTCGAGGGCGCCGACCTGCGGGCCTGCAACCTGCGCCGCGCCGACCTGCGGGGCGCGCGCATGATGGGCGCCAAGCTGGCCAGCGCCGACCTCCGCGACGCCCAGATGGGGCCGCTGCTTTTGGGAGGCGACCGCATCCTGCCCTGCAATCTCACCGGCGCCAGCCTGAAGAACGCCGATCTGGCGCGCGCAGATCTGCGTCACGTCCTGCTGACCGACGCCGACCTGAGCCGCGCCAACTTCACCAACGCGCAGCTGCGGCAGGCTAGTCTGACTGGCGCCCAGAAATGGGGCGCCCGGGGCCTGGGCGAGACGATCTGATCACCCTGCCTGTTCACCCAGCGTAAAGCTTAAGGGTTCGGTTGTATCTGGGGTCTAGAGAACTCCCAGAGATCGCCGTTCGCCAGGGCCTCACCGCATGACCAACATCACCTTATCCGGCCGAAGAAAGCTGTCTGCCGGCGAGATCGAGCTGATCGTCTCCGGCCATGAGAAGTTCATCGCCCGGCGGCCCGGTGGCAAACGCGCGGTCCTGAAGTTCGTCGACCTCTCCGGCGCCGACCTCGCGGGCCGCAACCTCGCGGACGCCGACGTCTCGGCTTCGATCTTCGACGGCGCCAAGATGGCCGGGATCAATCTGGAACGCGCCATCCTGTTCGGCTGCGATCTGCGCAAGGCCGATCTGCGCCGCGCCCGTCTGGTCCGCGCCGACCTGCGGGGCGCCTGCCTGCGTGGCGCCAATCTCTCCCAGGCCGACCTGACCCAGGCCGACTTCCGGGTTGGCCAGGTGGCCCTTCCGCATCCCTCCAAGGGCCTGGCCTCGGTGGTCCACCAGACCCGTGAGGGCCAGCTGGACAACGCCATCTTCGCCGGCGCAACCCTGGACGGCTCTCAGCTCAACGACGCCTCGGTCTTCGCCTCGGACTTCACCGACTGTTCCTTGAAGGGCGCGAAGATGTCCGGCGCGAACCTGAAGGACGCCAATCTGTCGGGCGCCATGCTGGACGGCGCTGACGTGGCCAACACCAATTTCGAGGGCGCCAACCTCTCCTTTGCGACGATGACCGGGGTCGACGTAGCCCAGGCCCGCACCTACGGCGCCAACATGTCCGGCGCCATCCGCGCGCCCACCCCCGCCGCCATCGAACGGGCGGAGGAGCTGTTCGCTCGCGCTCAAAGCAACCACCTCTGGTGCCAGACCGGCGGCCGCGAGGGAAAGCCCGCCAACTTCGACCAGGAAGACCTGCGTCCCCTGGCCGACCGCCTGCGCGGCCTGCGGCTCAGCGCCATGAGCGCCAAGGGCGCGATCATGGTTGGTCTCGATCTCACCGGCTCTCACCTGCAGGGCGCGCAGCTGGACGGTGCTGACCTGCGCGGCGTCTGGATGCGGGACGCCGACGCCCGCGGCGCGCGGCTGACCGGCGCCAACCTCACCAAGGCCGATCTGCGCGGCGCCATCTTCGCACCCCTGCCGCTCAGCGCCACCCGCCAGACCGCCGCCAGCTTCGAGCGGACCAATGCTCGGTACGCCCTGGCCCAGGGGGCTGACATGACCGGTGCGGTGCTGGACGGCGCCGACCTGCGTGGTTGCGACCTGACCGACGCCCGGTTGAGCGGGGCCAGTGTTCGAGACGTGCAGCTATACGCCACCCTCGGCTTCGAGCTGGCCCGCGCCGCCGCCTGAGCGTTCGCTGCCGCGGCGTCAGCAGCGTAGCCTGACCTCCTGAAGTCATGAGGAGGCTCCCGTGCAGACCGTCAGCGTGGAAACCATCGGCCGCATCGCGGTCGTCACCATCGAGCGGCCAGGCGCCCGCAACGCCGTCGACGCCCCGACCGCCCAGCAGCTCTACGAGGCCTTCAAGAGCTTCGACGCCAACCCCGACCTCGACGTGGCCGTCCTGCAGGGGCGGGGCGGGACCTTCTGCGCGGGCGCCGACCTGAAGGGGGTCAGCGAGGGGCGCGGCAATCCGCTGCATCGCGAAGGCGACCTTGGCCCCATGGGCTGCACGCGGCTGGAACTCTCAAAGCCGGTGATCGCCGCCGTGGAGGGGCACGCCGTGGCCGGAGGAATCGAGGTCGCGGCCTGGTGCGACCTGCGGGTGGCTGCAGAGGGCGCGATCTTCGGGGTGTTCTGCCGTCTGTTCGGGGTTCCCCTGATCGACCTTGGCACCGTGCGTCTGCCTCGCTTGATCGGCCACTCCCGCGCCATGGACCTGATCCTTACAGGGCGACCGGTCGAGGCGGCGGAGGCCTATGCCATCGGCCTGGCGAACCGGCTGGTCCCCAAGGGCGAAGCGCTGAAGCACGCCATCGAACTGGCGCAGCAACTCAGCGCCTTCCCCCAGGCCTGCCTGCGCAGCGACCGCGCCTCGGCCATCGCCCAGTGGTCAATGGATTGGCCGACCGCCACCACCAATGAGGTTGATCTTGGCCGCGAGACCCTCAGGTCAGGTTCAGCGGTTCAGGGGGCGGCCCGCTTCGCCGCCGGCGAGGGGCGACACGGAAAGTTCTAGTGTGCGGGACGCACGGCCGCGCGCGTCTCGGCGGCGCTGACGACGGCGTCCTTGTCGGTGTCCAGGCGGGCGAAACGCCTGCGGGTGTGGGCCTGCACATCGGCCAGGGTGACCTCTCCGTCCGTATCGGTGTCGGCGCGCATCAGTCGGCCCCCGGCGCCCCAGCGGGGGCCGGAGACCTCGCGGTCGGCGCGGGCCTGCTCCAGTTCCTCGGTCGTCACCTTACCGTCCTGGTCGAGGTCGGCCATGGCGAAGCGGTCCCGGGCGCGCGCCAGCATATCGTCCAGGGTCCTGGGCTCGGCCAGGGCGCGCCTGGTCGCGGCGGGGACCGCCGAGGTCATCGGATCGATCGCCGCGACGGTCTTCTCCGCCTTGGGCGCGCACGCGGCGAGCGCCATCAGGACGAGGACTGAGGCGGCGGGAACGATGCTGTTCATGATGTCCTTGTCGGGGCGCCCGGAGGCCCCGAGGGGCTGAAGGCGACGACGGGCTGGTTGTTGTTGCGATGAACGAGGGGATCAGGCAGGCGCCGAGGGCATGGCCTGACCACGTAATCGGAGCATGACATCATCGAACTGAGCCCTGGCTGAACGCCGGGTATCATCTTCAGTTCATCATATCGGCTGCGAAGCGTTGCGCTTTACAGCCGATAGGATGAGGCCTCGTTGACCCTGGATCCGCGGCGACGGTCACGGAAAAGGGCGGCGCGTCGCCGCGCCGCCCTTCCGGTGAGCCAGCCCGAGAGGGTCAGGCGGCCTTTTCACCTTCGATGAGGCCGGTGGCCTCGCCCGTGGCGATCTCGATCCGGCGGGGCTTGAGGGCCTCAGGAAGCTCGCGGTTCAGAGAGATGGCCAGCAGGCCGTCGGAGAGCTTGGCCTCGGTGACCACCACATAGTCGGCCAGCTGGAACCGGCGCTCGAAGTCACGCTCGGCGAGGCCGCGATGCAGGAAGCGGCGCTGGTCGTCATTGGCGGCCTTGCGGCCTTGCACGGTAAGGAGGTTTTCCTTGACCTCGATGTTCAGTTCGTCGGGACGGAAGCCCGCCACCGCAATCTCGATGCGGTAGGCGTTCTCGTCGGTGCGCTCGATGTTGTAGGGCGGATAGCCGGTGGCGGCGTCCGCGCTGGCGGTTTCAAGCAGGGCCGCGAGACGGTCGAAGCCGACGACAGAACGATAGAGGGGGGAGAAATCGACAGTACGCATGTGGGTTACATCCTTCTTGGCTTAAGCAAGGTTGCAGGTCAGGGATGCAGGCGTCGCACGCACCGAAGTCACGCGCGGCCTGGAAGGCCCGGAATTCCAGCGCCTTCGACGCCTTAGGTAGGCGTCTCTTTTCGAGCTTCAAGGGGGTTTGTTCTGACGCAAACGTCATGGCGCGGGGCCTTGCCAAGGAAGGCTTGGCCATTAGGGTCGCGCGGTCCCAAACACCCTGAGGTTCGCTCGATGTCCGCCCGCTCGCTCGTCCTGCTCTCCGCCCTGGCCGTTATCGCCGTGGCGCCCGCCGCCCAAGCCGCGGAGGACAAGGCGTTGAAGGCCGCTGTCGCCGGCCCGGCCCGCACCGAGGCCCATACCGTCCGCGACGCCGCCCGCCACCCCTATGAGACCCTGGCCTTCTGGGGCGTGAAGCCCAAGCAGACCATCATCGAGATCTCGCCCGGGAGCGGGTACTGGACCGAGATCCTGGCGCCCTACGCCAAGGCCACCGGCGGAACCTACATCGCCAGCGCCGCCGACCTGGACAATCCCAAGCTCTCGGAAGCCGCCCGCAAGGGGCGTGCGGCCTTCGAGGCCAAGTACGCCGACGAGGCCAAGTTCGGGAAGGTCGGCTTCGTGAACTTCGGGGCCGAGTCCAAGCCCCTGGGATCGGCTTCGGCCGACATGGTGATCACCGCCCGCAACATTCACAACTGGCTCTGGCAGCCCCCGATGCTCGACAAGGCCATGGCCGACTTCTACGCCGTGCTGAAGCCGGGCGGAGTGCTGGCTGTCGAGGAGCACCGCTCCGATCCGCGGCCGCAGAACGGCGACGCCCGGGATGGCTACGTCTCCACCGCCAACGTGGTGGCCGCCGCGGAGAAGGCCGGCTTCAAGCTGGCCGCCTCGTCTGAGGTCAACGCCAATCCCAAGGACACCAAGGATCACCCCTTCGGCGTCTGGACCCTGCCGCCCGTGCGTCGCAACACCCAAGGCGACAAGCCCGCCGATCCCGCCTTTGACCGCGCCAAGTACGACGCCATCGGCGAGAGCGACCGCATGACCCTGCGCTTTGTCAAACCCCGCTGAGCCGCGGAGTTTTGACCGCCCCGCCGACTGAGGCTACTGCGGTGGGGCGGTTCGCCAGGGGTTCGGGTTCGTAGATGCTCTCAGCAGTCTCTCTGTCGCGGCGCGCGATGATCGCCTCCACCCTGGCGCTCGCCGCCTGCGGCAAGAAGGCCGACACGCCGCCCGCCGCGAAGGCCGGTCCCCTGACCCTGGAACAGGTGGTGGCCGGCGCCTGGCGCGACCCCCTCGACAAGGCCCGCGATCCCTGGCGCCACCCCGTCGAGACGCTCCAGTTCTTCCGCCTGGCGCCTGGCCAAAAGGTCGTGGAGTTCTGGCCGGGAGCTGGCTGGTACACCGACATCCTGGCGCCCTACCTGGCGGCCACCGACGGCAAGCTGTTCGCCGCCGACCTGCAGACCAACGATCCCGGCGAACCGGCCGCTGCGGAGATCGTGGCCGCCTACCGCCGCAAAATCCGCTCCCAGCCTAAGCTCTATGGCGACGTTGAGATCACCTCCTTCGGCCCCACCAGCGGCGTGGTGGCGCCGGCGGGCTCGGCCGACCTGGTCCTGTTCCTGCGCAACCTGCACAACTGGATGGCGGCGGGCATCGCCGAGAAGGCCTTCCACGACGCCTTCGTGGCCCTGAAGCCAGGCGGCGCCCTGGGGATCGAGGAGCATCGCGCCTCGGCCGGGATCGTGCAGGACGTGCTGGCCGCCGACGGCTACGTGCAGCAGGCCTATGCCATCCAGCTGGCCCAGGAGGCGGGGTTCATCCTCGACAAGACCTCGGAGATCAACGCCAACCCCATGGACACCAAGGACCATCCCTTCGGGGTCTGGACCCTCCCGCCGGTGCGTCGCTCCTCCCCCCGCGGCCAGCCCGCCGACCCGACCTTCAACCACGCCAAGTACGACGCCATCGGCGAGAGCGACCGGATGACCCTGCGCTTCGTCAAGCCGACCTGAGGTCCATGGCCAACCCAGACGCCTCCGAGATCGCCGCGGGCTTCGCCGCCGCCGGCTGTGACGGCGCCCTGCATGTGCGCGACCTCGCCACCGGCGCCGAGTTCGGCTTCGAGGCCGACCGTCCCGTGGTCCCGGCCTCCGTGTTCAAAGTCCTGGTGGCCCTGGAATTCTACGCCCGGGCGGCCGAGGGGGAGATCGATCCGGCCAAGCAGGTCGACCTGCGCCCCGCCGTCGTGACGCCGGGCCCGGTGGGGATCTCCAACTTCCAGGATCCGGTGCGGCTGTCTCTGCGCGACCTCGCCGCCATGATGCTGACCCTCAGCGACAACGCCGCCACCGACCTGCTGATCGCCCGTGTCGGCCTCGACGCCGTCAACGCCCGCGCCGTCGGCTGCGGCTGCCGCGAGACGCGCATCGTCAGCGACCTGAAGGCGATGCTGGACGCCATGGCGGTGGAGCTGGAGTTCCGGAACTACGCCGAACTGCTGGCCGCGCAGGCCGGCAAACTGGGACCCGCGGCCCAGGCCGGAAGCACCGATCCTGCCCGCATCGCCGCCGTCGCGGCCCTGGACCCAGCGCGAGGTTCGCGGACCACCGCGCGGGACATGACCACCCTGCTGGCGGCCGTCTGGAACGACACCGCCGCCCTGCCACCGGCCTGCGCCATGCTGCGCGACGTGATGGGCCGGCAGGTCACAAGGCGTCTGGAAGCTGCCGTGCCGGACGGCGGCGCGCTCGCCGCCAAGAGCGGCGCCCTGTTCGGCCGCGTGCGCAACGAGGTGGGGGTGATCACCTGGCCCGACGGCGCGCGCTACGCCGTCGCCGTCTTCACCCAGGCGCACCAGCCCTTCGTCGGCGCCGCCGCCATAAACGCGCAGATGGCGCGCGCGGTGAAGCTGGGGATCGAAGGCCTGTGGGCAGGCTAGCTGTCGGCGCCTTCCCCCGTTGACGGGGGAGACCTCAGAGCTGGGTCTTGTAGTCAGCCATGATCACCTCTTCGGTCACCGGCACCTTGCCCATGTTCAGCTGGTCGAAGATGACCTCCGCCAGGGTGGGCAGGGCCGAGCGGTCCACCTGGGCCTCGGCCTCCCACAGCCGGCCGCGCATGATCGCCTTGGGGCAGTGGAAGAAGGCTTCCTCGACGGCGATGGACAACACCAGGCGCGGCGACTTCCCGAACTCCACGAACTGTTCCAGCAGTTCAGGATCGGCGCTGGCGCTGGCGCGGCCGTTCACACGGTAGCCGTCGTCGAAGCCGGGGATCATGAACATGAACGCGATCCGTCCCGGTCCGGCCAGCAGGTTGCGGAGGGTGTCGAGGCGGTTGTTGCCCGGGCGGTCGGGCAGGAAGATCGTCCCCCCGTCCTCGCTGACATGGACAAAGCCCGGCTCCCCGCCGCGGGGCGAGACGTCGATCGACCCGTCTGGCCCCGCCGAGGACACCACGCAGAAGGGCGAGAGCGCGATGAAACTCCTGCCGTGCTTGTCGACGGTGGCCAGAGCCTTGTCGATCACCAGCTTGCCCGGTTGGCGGTAGATCTGGTCCAGGTCTGCGAGCTCGAGCGTCTTCATGGTGTTCCTCGTTCTTGCGAAGCGTTCTCATCTATGCGTGCCGGTCCCGCGATGTGCAAGATGAACGGGACCCGAAACGCCGGGTCAGACTTGAGCCACCTTGATGCGCTATTCTGTCAGCATCATTTGTTCGAGAGCTGGAACATGTTGCGAATCCTTACTGCTGGCCTGCTCACCCTGGCCGCCGCGGCGCCTGCCCTGGCCCAGGAGTCCACGATTCAGCCCGGCTATTGGGAGGTGACGAACAAGGTCCAGGCGGTGATCAGCCAGACCAAGAAGGAGCGACGCTGTATCACGCCGTCGGAGGTCGCCAAGTTCACCATGGGCCCCAGCAACCGCCACTACGCCTGCACCTATCCGACCCGGGTCTTCCAGGACGGCAAGATCACGCTCAAGGGAACCTGCGCCAGCAAGAAGGGCCGTCAGGTCGCCATCGAGGCCAAGGGCAGCTATTCCCCCAGCACCTTCAAGTTGGTGGCCGACGTCGACACCACCTATGCTGGACTGCCGCTCGGCGGCCGCTTCACCACCGATGCGCGCCGCTTGGGCGACGCCTGTCCCGCACCGGTCAAGGCGAGCTGATCTGGAGGCCCTGAAACCCTTCGCTAAACCTGAGAAAAGCGTCGCCGTTTACATCATTCGCGCGAGAGGCGAAGGTGCCCCTTACACCGACCGGGAAGGGGCTGAATCCTTGGCGAGCTTGCAGGAACTGACCGAACGGGTGCGGACGGGCGTGGGCGACGACTCCGGCCTCGGCAAGTCTGTGAAGTTCGACCTCAAGGGTGAAGGCTTCATCCACATCGACGGCGGGGTCGTCAGCAATGACGACAAGCCCGCCGACCTGACCATCACCATCAGTCAGAACGACATGAAGGCCATGGGCAAGCGCCAGCTCGACCCCATGACCGCGGTGATGAAGGGGCGCATGCGGCTGTCTGACATGGGCCTTGCCATGTCCCTGCAGCCCCAGGTCCAGCAGTTGTTCTCGAAGATGGTGGCTGACCATGGCTGAGGCCGCGCCCCTGGTCGCCATCCCCTCCGCCCCGATCCCAGCGGGCGGCGTCGCCGAATGGGTGGTCGGCTCGGGCGGCGCGAAGCTGCGTGCGGCGATCTTCAAACCCCAGGGCGCCTCGCGCGGCTCGGTGGTGCTGAGCACCGGCCGCACCGAGCACATCGAGAAGTACTTCGAGGTGGTCGAGGACCTGATGGCGCGGGGCTTCACGGTCCTGGTCCAGGAGTGGCGCGGACAGGGCCTGTCCCATCGCGAGCTGCCCGACCGCCTGAAGGGCCACGCCTACGGCTACCAGACCTTCGTCGAGGACTATCACGCCATCCTGGCCGCCTTCGAGGCGCGCCTGCCCAAGCCGTGGATCGCGGTGGGCCACTCCATGGGGGGCTGCCTCACCCTGCTGGCCCTGGCCAAGGGCGAGTCGCCCCGCTTCGCCGGCGCCGTGCTCTGCGCGCCCATGCTGGGGGTGCGGACCGGAAACACCCCACTCTACCAGGCCAAGCTGATGGCCGCCTGGAAGAGCCTGACCGGACGCGGCGGCCGGTATGTGCAGGACACGCCCGCCGATCCGTTCAGTGAAGTCTTCGAGGGCAATGTCCTCACCCACGATCCCGTCCGCTTCGGCCGCACCCGGGCTCAGGTGGCGGCCAATCGGGACCTGGCGCTGGGCAGCCCCACCTGGGGCTGGCTCGATTTCGCGTTCCGCGCCACCGCCTATCTCGCCAATCCCGCAAACCTGCGGAGCGTGAAGATCCCCGTGGTCATCGTTTCGGCCGGAGACGACAAGCTGGTCGTCGACGACGCACAACGATCGGTCGCATCACATCTGCCCGACGGCGAATTCGTCAGCGTGGCCGGCTCCTATCATGAGATTCTTATGGAAACGAACAACAAGCGCTCCGGCTTCTGGGCGGCCTTCGACTCTCTGATCGGCAAGATCACCGGCGCCAAGCCAGCCCCCGCCAAGCCCGCCGCAGCCGCACC
>NZ_JANPJP010000317.1:0-23372 GCF_031425575.1 Phenylobacterium sp. | reverse complement strand
GGGCGGAGGAGGCGGGGGCGGGGGAGGCGGCGGGGGCGGGGGCGGCGGGGGCGGCGGGGGCGGCGGCGGCGAAGCGAAGGAGTAACGCAGGCCGAGGGTCACCGACTGGTCGCGGTATTCGCCGGAGAACACGCCGGGTTGCAGAGCGTTCGAACCGGTCGACGCGAAGTCGAGGTCCGAACCGCCGAGCCAACGATAGGTCAGGTCGACGTCGAGGTTGTCGGTCGCCTGCCAGGCCAGACCGGCGATCAGTTGATAGGCGAGAGCCGTATCGTCGTCATCGATGGTGAGGTTCTGGATCGCGGGGTTCGCGGCGGTGATCGCACCGGTCACGTTGGAGAATTGACCCACCGCGTCGAGCTTGACGTGGTTGATGCCGACGCCGGCGCCGACGAACGGATTGATGACCGAGCCGGGCATGAAGTCATAAATGACGTTGCCCATGACGGTCCACGAGGTCATTTCGCCGGTGGGGGCGCCGCAAGTCGGAGCCGCCACGGTGCGCAGGACGCCGGGGGTGCAGAGACCCAGGATGGCGTTGCTGGCGGGACCACGGATGGATTCGATGTCGCCGGGGCGATAGCCGCCTTCGAGTTCAACGCGCCAGTGATCGTTCAGCTGATAGCCGAGACGAGCGAAGCCAGCCCAGCTTTCTTCCTGGTTGAAGTCCCAGGAATAGGGTTGGCCGTTCGCCGCGTTGTTCGAAGACTGACCGTCGAGACCGTCAGCGCTGTGGTAGCCAAGATCGATGGCGCCGTACCAGCCTTCTTGCGCGGATGCACCGGACGCGGCGAACACCGCAGCCAGGGCGGCTCCCGCCAGGAGTTTGAATTTCATATCAGAGCCCTCTCATTGCCCTCTGCTGCGGCCTTATGACCCAGCACCTTTATAACAAGGCCGAAGCGCGGCGAAAGTGTCGCCGAAGCCACACCAACCACCAATCTGCCCGACCCGCGAACTAGACACCAGGACGCTACACAATAAACCCCTAAGCGATCAACTTAGAGACGGAGGGCAGAGCCCTCCATCGAACCACTCTGGCGCTCCTGGCGGGCGTCGAAGTGTCGAATTCTGACATCGAACTGTTGCCGGCTGATTCTAGACGGCCGCCGCTGGCGCCCGTCGGCCAACGCCGAGTTCCACGATAATCTTGTAAAGCGGTCTGATAGTCGCATGTCCGCAGCGACGGTGAAACAGCAGGTGTTTCGGCCGAACCGTAGGCTCCAAACGACATTCCTTGCCCCTATCCACTGGTGCGCCCCTACCGCACCGACCCCAGAACGTCGGTCCCCATGATTGGTTCCCGACAAATTTTCAGAGGCGTTTCGGTGGTGAAGATGGGGCGTCTGTGTCTCTTTCAAGTCATAGTGTGGCGCATATAGCTCGAGTTGCACAATTAGTTCGCCTAGCCGTGGAATATGCCGGCGGCGAGGCCGCCGAACCCATGCCCGGTCAGAGTTCGATGTTGCGGCGGTACCGCCGGATGCGGCCGCCCAGGGCCTCGGGGCGGTTGAGAGACTTGCGGAATTCATCGCGGCGCTCGTGGATCGAGGCGATGATCAGGCCCATGGGCACTCCGATCTCCACGAGCACAGCCTCCGAAAGCTGGAGCGACGCCTCGACCGTTTCGGGAACGGCGTCGGTGGCGCCCAGCTCATAGAGCCGCTGAGCGTGGCGAGCATCACGCGCCCGGGCGACAATGGTCAGATCTGGGCGCATCTGGCGCGCCGTGGCGACGATGGCCTCGGCGCCTTCGGGCGCATCCATGGTCACCACCAGGGAAGGCGCTGTCTCCAGGCCACACCGCTTCAGGAATTCGGGCCGCGAGGCGTCACCGAAGAAGATCGATTCACCGGCGTGGCGGGCCGCCTCCACCAGGCGTGGGTCACGCTCGGCGGCGACCCAGGGTATGTCGTGGCGATTGAGCATCTCGCCGACCAGGCGTCCGACCCGGCCATAGCCCACCACCAGGACCCTAGGCTTTACACCCTCGCCCATGGCGGCCGGCTCCAGCGATAGCCCTTCCCCCTGAGCCTTGCGTCCGCCCAGCTTGAGACCAAGGGCGGCCAGCATCGGAATGCACATCATCGACAGCGTCGAGGACACCAGCACGGTCTGGCCAATGGTCCGGTCGACGAGCCCATCCCCCATGGCGGCCGCGAGGATGACGAAGGCGAACTCGCCGCCGCCCGCCAGAAGCAGGCCGGCCTCGATCGCAGGAGGCGACTTCAGGCCGAAAAGGCGAGCCAGTCCGTACACCACCGAGGCGTTGAGAATGATCAGACCGATGGCCATCCCCAGCACCAGCAGCGGCTTAGCCGCCAGGATGGAAAGGTCGAGACCGATTCCCACAGAGACGAAGAACAGGCCCAGCAGCAGGCCCTTGAACGGCTCGATGGTCACCTCGACCTCATGGCGGTACTCGGTCTCGGCCAGCAGCAGGCCGGCGATGAAGGCGCCCAAGGCCATGGACAGGCCGGTGAGCGCGCTCACCAGCCCCGCCCCGATCACCACCAGCAGACACGCGGCCATGAAGAGCTCTTCACTCTTGGCGCGGGCCACCGACTTGAGCATCGGCCGCAACAGCAGCCGCCCAAACACCACCAGCCCCAGGATTCCCAGGAGCGCGGGGGCGAAGGCCAACAGAATCTTGGGTGAAAAGGCCTGGTCGCCACTGCTGCGGCCTAGGATCGCCAGGGTAATCAGGATCGGCGCCACCACCAGGTCCTGGAAGAGGAGGACAGAGAAGGTGGCGCGGCCGGCGGTAGAGTGCTGGCGCTTCTGTTCGGTGAGGATCGGCATCACCACCGCCGTGGAGGACAGCGCCAGGGCCGCGCCGATGGCGACAGCGGCCACGGGATCGACGCCGAAGGTGATGGCGACGCCGGCGATGGCGGCGATGCAAAGCCCCACCTGCAGGGCGCCCATGCCGAACACGAACCGCCGCATCAGGCGCAGCCGTTCCCAGGACAGCTCCAGGCCGATCATGAACAGCAGGAAGACCACGCCGAACTCGGCGAGCTGAGCCACCTCTTCGGGATTGTCGATGGTGAAGTAACCCACCCAGGAAAAGGTCTCGCTGAGCGCGCCGAGGCCGAACGGGCCGAGCACAACGCCCGCGCCGAGGAAGCCAAGGATGGGGCTGATCCGCCAGCGGCGGAACAGAGGCACGATCACGCCGGCGGTGGCGAGAAACAGAATGACGTCCTTGTATTCGCCGGGTGAGACGTGGCCTTCCATGCGTTCTCCTCGTGGATGCGGGCACTATGCCCGGTGGGAAGGGGCTTGCGAAACCCGCTTTCGGAGCCGTATGACCGCCGCCATGGAAGTCAGGGCGCATCGGGGCAGGTCGAGGGGGCGTACGCCGCTCGCCGTTCTGTTTGCGGTCGCCGCCCTGCTGATTCAGGCCCTGCTGCCGGCTGCGTCTCTGGCCGCCGAATCGTTCGGCTCCGTCCGCATTGAGGTCTGCACCCCGGAAGGGGCCACCACCTTGGTCCTCGACCGGGATGGCAAGGCGCAGAAGGGCTTCGCCGGCCTTCCGTGCAGCGACTGCCTGGCCGCCACCGTGGCCGTCACCATCACGTCGGCGCTTTCGGTCGTTCCGATCGCCTACTCGGCCGAGCGAATCGTTCAGGCGCCGACCGTGGAGGTCGTGCTTCGCGGCGCCCGGGCTCTGCCGCGCCCCTTCGGCCAAGGACCTCCAACCCAGAACCTCTGACATCCGCATCCCGCGCCGGATCCGTCCGCGCGGGTCCTGACGTCTTTGATTCTGGAAAATTCACATGCATTCGCTTTCACGCGCGCCCCTGCGCGTCCTGCTGCTCAGCGCCAGCGCCCTGGTCTGGCGCGGCGCCCTGCCCGCCGACGAGTTCGCCGTGCTCACCAAGCTGCCGACCGGGCCCGGCGTCCTCTACTTCCCCACCGTCCAGACCTGCGGCGCCGAGGAGTCCCAGTGGACGGGGATTCCCGACCCCGGAGGGACCCGCCTGAGCAACCCCGCGCCGGCGCTTCGCGTCCTGCCGAAACCCATCAGCACTGATATAGAGTAGCCCCATGCGCATCCTGATCCTCGGCCTCGCCGCCGTCCTTTCCGTCACCGCCGCCCAGGCCGCCACCTACCGTCTCGGCGGGCTCGAAGTCGGCCAACCCTGGAGCCGACCCTCCGCCGCCGGCGCCAACGGCGCGGGCTATATGACCGTGACCAACCGAGGGGGAACCCCGGACACCCTGGTCGCCGTCGAAAGCCCCTCCGCCCGAAAGGTGGAGATGCATCGCACCACCACGGATGGTGGGGTCATGAAGATGCAGCGCCTGGACAGCGTCCTGCTGCCTCCCGGCAAGGCCATCACCTTCGCTCCGGCCGGCTATCACGTCATGCTGATCGGCCTGACCAAGGCCCAGAAGACCGGCGACGCCGTCCCCGCCACCCTGGTCTTCAAGAGCGGCGCCCGGCTCAAGGTCGAGTTCGCGGTGGGCGCAGGACCAACGGGCGGCGCCGCGGCCACAGGCGCCAAGGCCATGGAGCATATGAACCACTAAAACGACCGTTCGGTCGGCGTTGACAGCAGCGCCGACCGACCGTTTATGCGCCCCATATTTTATGTATGGAGGATTGCCCGTGGAGGTTTGGAATTACGCCAACCTGTGGGAGTCGGTGGCCCAGGCCACCCCCGAACGCCCCGCTCTCATTCATGGTGACCGCGTCGTCAGATGGCGCGACTTCGATCGCCGCGCCAATGCGCTGGCCCAGCACTTCATGGATGCGGGGCTGACCCATCAGTCCAAGGTAGCGGCCTATCTCTACAACGCGCCGGAATACATCGAGACCTATTTCGCGGCCTTCAAGGGCGGCTTCGCCCCCTTCAACACCAACTACCGGTATGGCGGCGACGAGCTGACCTACCTGTTCGACAACGCCGACGCCGAGGCCGTGGTCTTCCACGCCTCCTTCGCCGAGATGGCCGACAAGGTGCGCGCCAACCTGCCGAAGGTGAAGACCTGGGTGGCGGTGGCCGAGCCCGGCCATCCGGTCCCCGCCTGGGCCGCCGACTACGACGCCATCGTGGCCAAGGGCTCCCACCGGGTCGAGGGCCCCTGGGGCCGCTCGGCCGACGACCTGCTGCTGATGTACACCGGCGGCACCACCGGCATGCCCAAGGGCGTGATGTGGCGCCAGGAGGACCTGTTCAAGGGTCTGGGCGGCGGCGCCAACCTGCTTCTGGGCCTGCCCCCCATGGAGCGGGTGGCCGAGGCCGGCGAGCGCGCCAAGGCGGTGGAAGCCTCCGGCGAACAGCCGATCACCATTCCGGTCGCCCCGCTGATGCACGCCACGGGTCAGTTCATCGGCTTTGGCCAGCTGATCGCGGGCGGCGCCATCGCCACCCTGCCCTCGCGCAAGTTCAACCCCGCTGAGCTGTTCGACGAGGTCGAACGCCTGGGGGTTTCAGGCCTGATCATCGTGGGCCCAGCCTTCGCCGCCCCGATGCTGGAAACCCTGGACGCCAATCCGGGCAGGTGGACCATGGCCAGCCTGAAGCGGATTATCTCGTCGGGCGCCATGTGGGGCGCCGAGAACAAGCAGGGCCTTCTGAAGCACCTGCCCAACATCATGCTGATGGACAGCCTGGGCTCTTCCGAAGCCCTGGGCCTGGCGTCGTCGGTGTCCGGCGGCGGGGCCGCGGCCGGCACGGCGAAGTTCACCACCGGCCCCAACGCCGCGGTCTTCACCGAGGAGGGCGAGCGCGTCCAGCCGGGGTCGGGCGTGCGCGGCCTGGTGGCGGTCGGCGGCTTCACGCCGAGCGGCTACTACAAGGACCCGGAGAAGTCGGCCAAGACCTTCCGCACCTTCGAGGGCAAGCGCTGGAGCGTGCCTGGCGACTGGGCCACCATCGAGGAGGACGGCTCCATCACCCTGCTGGGCCGCGGCTCCCAGGTGATCAACACCGGTGGCGAGAAGGTCTTCCCCGAGGAAGTCGAGGAAGCCCTCAAGCGCTTCCCCGGGGTCCGTGACGCCGCCGTGGTGGGCGTGCCCGACCCGCGCTTCGGCGAGCGCATCTGCGCCATCGTCGAAACCGTCGGCGGCGCCACGCCGTCCCTGGCCGAGCTGGCCGCCCACGTGAAGGGCCTGCTGGCTGACTACAAGGCCCCCCGCGAGCTGGTCCTGGCCCCGGTCAACCGGGCCCCGAACGGCAAGCTGGACTACAAGACCCTGAAGGCCTTGGCCGTGGACAAGCTGGGTGCGACAGCCTGAAGTGGACACCGGTTCAGGCGCCCGTCGCGCCCTCACCAGGAAGCGAACCGCCCTTGGCGGTTCGTCCGCCAAGGTTTGAACGTAACTAAAATGTAACGAGCCACGGAGGGCGCGACCGGGTCATGGTCGCGCCCAAATCCCTATCCGAGGCTTTGAAAAACCCGATGAAGACCTATTGGCTCGCCGCTTGCGCGGCGTCCGCCCTGGCGCTTGGCGCCCTCCCGGCGCTGGCCGCCGACGACCTGGCGAAGGCGCCCCGCCTGGGCCCTTGGGGCTTCGACGCCGCCGGCCGCGACCTGACCGTCAAGCCGGGCGACGACTTCTTCCTCTACGCCAATGGCGTGTCGCAGCAGAAGCTGGTGATCCCCGCCGACCGCTCGCGCTATGGCGCCTTCGACGTGTTGAACGAACTGTCCGTCAATCGCATGCGTGCGGTGCTGGAGAAGGCGTCGGCCGACAAGGCCGCGACCGGCGACGAGGCCCGCATCGGGGTCATGTATCGCAGCTTCATGGACGAGGCGGCGGTCAACGCCCTCGGCGCTAAACCGATGGCTGCCGACCTCGCGGAAATCCGCGCCTCCAGGAACCTGAGCGATGTGGCCCGGGTGATGGGTGAGAGCCAGATGAAGTTCGGCGGCTCGGTATTCGGGGCCTATCCCGGAGACGACGCCAAGGATCCCGACCACTATGTCATCACCCTGATCCAGGGGGGTCTCGGCCTGCCCGATCGCGACTACTACCTGGACGAAAAGTTCGCGGTGCAGAAGGCCGCCTACGAGGTCTATGTCGCCAAGCTGCTGACCCTGTCAGGCTGGGCAGACCCCGCGGGCGCGGCCAAGGCCATCGTCGCCATGGAGACCGAGATCGCCAAGGTCTCCTGGACCCGGGCCGAACGCCGCGACGACGACAAGACCTACAACCTCTTCACCGTGAAGGAGCTGGCCAACTTCGCGCCGGGCTTTGACTGGACCGCCTTCATGGCCGGCGCCGGCCTCGGCAAGGTGAGCAAGGTGGTGGTCGCCGAGAATACCGCCTTCCCGAAGATCGCCACCATCTACGCCAAGACGCCGATCGAAACGCTCAAGGCGTGGCAGACCTTCCACCTGGCCGACCAGGCCGCGCCCTATCTCTCCAAGGACTTCGACCAAGCCCACTACGAGTTCCGCAGCAAGACTCTGTCAGGCCAGCCGGTCCAGGCCGAGCGCTGGAAGCGCGGCGTCACCCTGGTGGACAACCAGATCGGTGAGGCCCTGGGCAAGCTCTATGTCGAAGCCTACTTCCCGGCCGACAGCAAGGCCAAGATGGACCTTCTGGTGGCCGACGTGAAGGCCGCCATGAAGGGCCGGATCGAGAAGCTCACCTGGATGAGCGCGCCCACTAAGGCCAAGGCCCTGGAGAAGCTCTCGAAGTTCAGCGTGATGATCGCCTATCCCGAGACCTGGCGGGACTATTCGGCGCTGCAGCTGAAGGAGGGCGACCTCTACGGCAACGTCGAGCGCGCCAACGCCTTCGAGTGGCGCCGGACGGTGAACCGGCTCGACCAGAAGGTGGACAAGAAGGAGTGGGGCATGACGCCCCCCACCATCAACGCCTACTATTCGCCCACCAAGAATGGCATCGTCTTCCCGGCCGCCATCCTGCAGCCGCCGTTCTTCGATCCCGACGGCGATCCGGCCATCAACTACGGCGCGATCGGCGGGGTGATCGGCCACGAAATCACCCACGGCTTCGATGACCAGGGCCGCAAGTCCGATGGCGATGGCCGGCTCACGGATTGGTGGACCACGGAGGACGCCGCCAAGTTCGACGCCCAGGCCAAGCTCTTCGGCGCCCAGTACGCCGCGGTCGAGGTCCTCCCGGGGGCCTACATTAATCCTGAACTGACCATGGGAGAGAATATTGCCGACCTGGGCGGCCTGCTGCTGGGCCTGGACGCTTATCACATCTCGCTGAAGGGCAAGCCCGCCCCGGTGATCGACGGCCTGACCGGCGACCAGCGGGTCCTGCTTGGCTGGGCCCAGGTCTGGCGGTCGAAGTCCCGCGACGACCGCACCCGCCAGCGTCTGGTCTCCGACCCCCACGCGCCCGAACAGTACAGGGTCAACATCCCGGTGCGGAACATCGACGCCTTCTACGAGGCCTTCGGCGTCAAGCCTGGTGAGAAGATGTACGTGGCGCCGGAGAAGCGTGTCCGGATCTGGTGAAGACACGAGCTAGCGGAGCCGGGGAAATCCGGCTCCGCTCTTTTGACGTTAGAGTCAAAAATTGTCTCCGGCAAAAATTTGGCCCGCTGCGGGGGATAATCGCAACGGGCCTTATTTTGAGCCGAAGCTCTTATTAAGCGGGCGTTTCCTCCCCGAAACGCCGGAGACTGTCGAACTAGTGTCGCCATGTCTCTCGCAGGACCGAGAAAAGGGCAATTTCTCGCCCGAGTCAATGCGCTCGAACCTCACCTATGGCCGAATCTGGCCAGATTTTCGCAACCAGGCGGATTCAACCGAGGCGCGGCGTAACTTTTGACTCTTGCGTCAATTTTTAACTCGCTTAGCGAGCGCCTCGAACGGTGCACAACTTGTTTCGAAGACGAAGTCAGGTCGTGACGCGGTGACCGGACCGCGCCCTTTCGCGGTCAGCAGAAGTGAGATCGCCGCGATGCGGTCCACAGGCGCCAGCACGCCGTTCGGACGGCGTGTCGCGCCGGCGGCCACCAGATCACCGATCAAGTCCTCGTCGCCCTCGCTGTCTGGCCAGACCAGGGTCGCACTGTCATGGGCCGTGGCGCGCGACTCGATCACCCGCAGCAGGCGCTCGGCGACCGACAGTTGGCTGTCGGACCAGGTCGCCCGCAGCGACGCCGCGAGTTGGGCCTGGCTCTTCAGGATCACACCGTCGCCGAGGATCTTCAGGCCATTGGCCACCAGGGTCCCGCCCGTGGTGGTGATGTCGACGATCAGCTCGGCGGCTCCCGCGGCCGGAGCGCCCTCGGTCGCCCCGCTGGATTCGGTGATGCGGTAGTCGGCCACGCCGTGGCGGGCGAAATAGGCCCGGGTCTGCACCAGGTACTTGGTGGCGACCCGCATGCGCCGTCCGGTGCGGGCCAGCACATCGTGCGCCACCTCCTCCAGGTCGGCCATGCTGTCGACGTCCAGCCAGCTCTTGGGCACGGCCACCACCAAGTCGGCGCGGCCGAACCCGAGGGCCCGCAGCAGCAGGGCGCGGCTGTCGAGGTCACCGCCGCGTTCGCGCAGCAGGTCCTCACCGGTGACGCCCAGGTGAACCTCGCCGCTATCGAGGGCCTCGGCGATGTCGCCGGCCGACAGCAGACGGACCTGGGCGCCGGCCAAGCCCTTGATCTCGGCCATGTAACCGCGGGCGCCGCCGGTGACCGACAGCTTCAGCCCGCAGTCGGCCAGCCATTCCTCGACCTGTTCCTTCAGGCGACCCTTGGAGGGGACTGCGATGATCAGGGGGTCGCTCATGCCTCGCCTCCCACAAAGGCCCGCCAGGGTCGGACCATGCAGCCCACGGCGCGGCCGTTCGCCGGACCGTCCAAGCGTGCGGGCAGGCCGTCATACCGTCCGCCCACGGCCACGGGGCGATCGGCCCCAAGGGCTGTGGATCGGACCTCGAAGGTCAGACCGTCATAATATTCGAAGGCGTGGCCTAGGGTTGTGGCCATCAGCATGGCGCTCTCAGGCGCCCCGGCCTTGGTCAGTAGAGCCAGACGCTGCTCCCACTGGGCAAGGGCCACGCTCAGGGCCTCGCCCTTGGCGCCCGGAATGGCGCGGATTGCGGAGAGCGCCTTGGCGGGCGTGTCGGAAATGCTGAGGAAGCGAGCCAGGCTTTGCGCCTGGTCGACACTCAGGGCGGGGGCCCGCGCGGCCTCGGCGCGTCGGATCAGGCGCTGGGCGATCTCCGCGGGGCCCCGGCCGCCGACGGGCTCGATGCCCGCCAAAGCCCAGACCTCTTCCAACAGGACGGCGGCTTCGTCCGGCGAGCGGCCCGCCAGCAGGTCGGCAAGTGCGCCGCCCTCGACCGGCTTGGCGTCCCCACCCACGCGGGACAGCTCCGCCTGCAGCAGGCGGGGCCGGGAGGCGGCGCGCTTGAGCCGGGCCGCCAGCGACGGCGCAAGGTCAAGTCCGTCCACGAAGGCCGCGAACAGGCCGATATCCCCCAGCCACAGCAACAGGTCGTCCCGCCCGCCCGCGACAGCGGACTTCCAGGCGAGGGCGGCGATCTCCGCGTCGGCCTCCAGGATCGGGGCGCCGTTGGCGTCAAACCGCTCCAGGCCGATCTGCACGAATTCCTCGGCGCGGTCGGCATGCTCGGGCGAGGCGCGGAAGGCCTTGCCCTCATAGTAGTAGCGGCCCGAGGTGGCTCCACTCTCCAAGTGCATCCGCGTGACCGGCACCGTGAAGTCGGGCCGCAGGCAGGTCTCCTGGCCGCCCTCGGCCTGGACCACGAACAGGCGCGCGCGCATGGCCTCACCCGCCAGTTCCAGCAGCAGGCCCAGGGGCTGCAGGATTGGCGCGTCGACGATGGCGGCGCCCTCGCTCAGCGGCGCCCTGAGGTTGGCCAGGACGTCGGCGGGAACCCGTGGTTCGGCCCTCATTTCGTAGCATCCAGGATGCGGCGCAGGGCGGGGATCAGCTCGGCGCGCGGGATGGTCTGCTGCCCCGGCCGTTGCTCGCGCCACGCGGCGTTCTCGGTGACGCCGGCCGACAGCTCGCGGCCCAGGTCCAGGTCCTTGATGGTCACCGTGCCGGCCGCAATCTCGTCGCCGCCCAGCATGATGGCGGCCGGCGACATCCGCCGGTCGGCGTACTTCATCTGCGGCCGCATGCCCGAGCCGCCCAGATAGACCTCGGCGGCGATGCCGGCCGCGCGAAGTTCGCCCACCACGCCATAATAGGCGGCCATGTCGTCGGCGCTGAAGGCGATCACCACCACCGGGCCGCGCGCCTGCCCGCCCAGGTCCCGTCCCGCCGCGCGCAGGGCCGAGGCCAGGCGTGAGACCCCGAAGGAGAAGCCCGTGGCCGGGGTGCGTTCCCCGGTAAAGCGGGCCACCAGGTCGTCATAGCGTCCGCCGCCGCCCACCGAGCCGAACCGCACCGGCGCGCCGTGCTCATCCTTGGTGGCCAGCAGCAGCTCGGCCTCGAAGACCGGGCCTGTATAGTATTCCAGGCCGCGCACGATGGACGGGTCGAACATCGCCCGGTCCGGCGAGACCCCCATGCCGATCAGCGCCTTGTCGATCCGCGACAGCTCCTCCAGCCCCTCGTCGCCCTCCGGCGAGCCGCCGATCACGTTGGCGATGCGGTCCAGGGTTTCCGATCGCCCGTCCGCCCCAGCGGCGGTGAAGGCCAGCACCGCCTCGGCGGCGGCCGCGTTCAGGCCCGCCCCCTTGGTGAAGGCGCCTGACTCGTCCTTGCGGCCCTCCCCCAGCAACAGGCGCACGCCCTCGGGACCCAGGCGATCCAGCTTGTCGACAGCGCGCAGCACCGCCAGCTTCTGGCCCTCGGTCGTGACGCCGGCCCTGGCCAGCAGGCCGTTCAGGAGCTTGCGGTTGTTGATCTTGATGACATAGGCGCCGGCCGGCAGGCCCGCCGCCGACAGGCCGTCGGCGGCCATGGCGATGATCTCGGCGTCGGCCTCGGGCCGGCTTGAGCCCACGGTGTCGGCGTCGCACTGGGTGAATTCGCGAAAGCGGCCGGGGCCGGGCTTTTCATTGCGCCAGACCGTGCCGAAGGCGTAGCGCCGGAAGGGCTTGGGCAGGGTCTCCCAGTTCTGGGCCACGAACCGGGCCAGCGGCGCGGTCAGGTCGTAGCGCAGGGCCATCCACTGCTCGTCGTCGTCCTGCAGGGCGAAGACGCCTTCATTAGGACGGTCTGCGTCGGGCAGGAACTTGCCCAGGGCGTCGGCATATTCCAGGGCCCCGGTGTCGAAGGCCTCAAAGCCGTAGCGTTCGTAGACCTCCGAGACCTTGGTCAGGATCTGGCGTTCGGCGGTGAGATCGCGCGCGCGGCGGTCGTTGAAGCCGCGCGGCGCGCGGGCTTCCGGACGTGTCGGGTCATTCGTCATGGCGCGCGCTTAAGCGATGGCGGCGCGCGCGGCAAGGCGCGGGCGCAGGCGTTGGGGATTGGGAGCGGAGAATTCCATCGTCTGTATCCCTGAAAGCGTGGGGGTCGACGGATGGGGTGGCGATCTGCGCTGAGCCCCATCCGCGTCTGCGGGGGGCTCGAAAGCCGGGGAGTTTAGGCCAAACGCCCCCGACCGAGCCCGCCGTGGCGGGTCGAATGGTGGTGGCCGTGATGGTGCGCGGTCGTGGACATGCGGGCGGGGCTATAGCGCGGCGCCCGTACACTGGCGAGTCCCATAATCACAGCGCCCCGGCCGCCAGGGCGGCCACGACCACATCATGAACGGGCCGAAATGGCCGCCCGCATGGGCGGCTAGCCGATGACACCGGTCCCACCGGTGGCGGCGATCACCTGGCCCTGGATGAACTCGGCCTCCGGACCCAACAGGAACTCCACCAGGGCGGCGTAGTCGGAATCCCGGCTCTCGCGGCCGGAGGGATTGGTGCGCGCGGCGCGGTCCACCGCGGCCTGGGCGGCGGTCCTCGCTGCCCAGCATGGCCGCCACCGAGGTGGTGTGCACCAGGCCCGGCGCCACGCCGTTGATCCGCACACCGCGTGGCGCCAGCTCAGCCACCAGGTAGCGGACGATGGCCTCGGCCAGGGCCTTGCCGACGCCCAGCGCGCCATAGTTGGGGCTGGGAATGCGCGAGCCCATGCTGGTGATGAACACCACGCTCGATCCCCGGCCCAGCAGGCCCTGGGCGGCATGGACAAGGTACAGCAGCGACAGACCGTTGGTCTCCACCGCCTGGCGGAATTTGGCCAGGTCCGCCCCCAGCAGGGTGGTGGGATAGATCATCGCCGCCGCGTGGACGATATGGTTCAGACCGTGCCCCTGGCGCTCGATCTGCGCCATCAGGGCCGCCGCACCTTCCGGGCTGCCGACCTCGCACCGCACGGTCTCCACCGCCGCGCCCAGGGCGGTGATCTCGGCATGGGCGGCGGCGGCGGCCGCCTCGTCGCTGTGATAGGCCAGGACAACCCGGCCATGGATTGGCGCCAGCCGCCGGGCGATGGCCAGGCCAATGCCCTTGGTCCCGCCGGTGATGAGGACGGTCACGAGGGTTTCGCCATCCCGCTGAGATCTGGCGTCTTGTAGTCCATGCCCGCCAGGGCCGGGCTGGCGGCGGCGGCGTCGAAGGCGCTCATCAGGCCTGCGAACCGCGCCTGCACGAAGGGCCGCATGTCGGGGTGGGTGAAAATGTAGCGCTCGCCCGCCTGCACCGCCTCCAACACCCGGCGACCGACCCGTTCCGGATCGATACCGTTGTCCACCAGCGAGGCGGCCGCCACCGGGCTGTCCACCGGACCGCCGAATTGCGCCTGGCGGGTGCGGCCCGACTGGTTGATCTTGGTCTTCACGAAGCCGGGACAGAGCACGGAGACATTGATGCCCTCCGGCGCCAGCTGGCCCGCCCAGCCCTCCGACATCGCCACCACCGCGAACTTGGTGGCGCTGTAGGGCTCCATGCCTGGCGGCGAGATCATCCCGGCCATGGACGCAGTGTTGACGAACGTCCCGCCCTCGCCGTGCGCGCGGATCAGCGGCAGGAAGGTTTCCATGCCATAGACGACCCCCATCAGGTTCACCGCCAGGATCCACTCCCAGTCGGCATGGCGCACCTGGTCGATCGGGCCGCCCGCCCCGACGCCGGCGTTGTTGCAGACCACGTGCACCTTGCCGAAGGTCTCGATGGTCTTGGCCGCGGCGGCCTCCACCGCATTGCGCACCGCCACGTCGCAGAGCACACCGCTGGCCCGGATCTGGCGCTCCTCCAATTCCTTCACGGCGGCGGCCAGGGGCGCCTCCTCGATGTCGGCCAGCATGACATTCATGCCCGCCTCGCCGAACGCATGGGCCATGGCCAGGCCCAGGCCGCTGGCCCCGCCGGTGATGAAGGCGGTCTTGCCGGTCAGGTCACGCATGGGATTTCCTTCGTAGCTATTTCAGCCGCGCCACGAGGGCGGCGGTAGAGGGATCATGAATACCGGGGGCGCCGCCATGCAGTTCGGCGAGGATCTTGGTGGCCAGGCTCTTGCCCAGTTCCACCCCCCACTGGTCGAAGCTGTTGACGCCCCAGAGCACGCCCTCGACGAAGACCTTGTGCTCATGCAGGGCGATGAGAGCGCCCAAGGCCTCAGGGGTCAGCGCCTCCATCAGGATGAAGCTGGAGGGCCGGTCGCCGGGGAAGGTGCGCTGTGGGGCAAGGACGTCCATCTCGGCGGGCGTCATCCCCTTGGCGGCGAGTTCCTCGCGCACCTCGGCCTCGCTGCGGCCGGTCATCAGGGCCTGGGCCTGGGCGATCACATTGGCCAGCAGGATGGTGTGGTTGGCCGGCTCACCCTCCCCCGCCCGGGCCACGGCCACAAAGTCGACGGGAATCACGTCGGTCCCCTGGTGCAGCATCTGGAAGAAGGCGTGCTGGCCGTTGGTGCCGGCGTCGCCGAACACCGAAGCCGCCGTGGCGTGCGCTACGGGCTGGCCGTGCTGGTCCACCCGCTTGCCGTTGGACTCCATCTCCAGCTGCTGCAGGAAGCTGGGGAACAGCCGCAGCCGGGCGGCATACGGGATCACCGCCCGCAGGGGCCGGTCCAGGCCGTCGCGGTTGAAAATGTGGGCGAGCGCCAGCAGCACCGGCGCGTTCTGGAGCAGCGGCGTATGGCGGAAGTGGTGGTCCATCTCCGCTGCGCCGTCGAGCAACCGCTGGAAGACGTCGTAACCCAGGGCGATGGCGCAGGAGAGACCCACCGCCGACCAGATGGAATAGCGTCCCCCCACCCAGTCCCAGAAGCCGAACACCTGGTCGGCCGGAACCCCGAAGGCCTGGGCGACGGTCGGCGCGGCGGAGACCGCCACCAGATGTGCGTCCGACGCCTGCCCCAGGGCCGCCCGCAGCCAGGCGCGGACCACCTCGGCGTTGGCCAGGGTCTCCTGGGTGGTGAAGGTCTTGGAGACGACGACGACAAGCGTCTCGGCCGGATCGAGGTCGGCTAGGGCGAGCGCTGCCTCCGAGGGATCCACATTGGCCGCGAAGCGCAGCTCGATCCCCGGGTTCAAGGGCCGCAGGGCTTCCCAGACCAGCCGGGGGCCAAGATCGGACCCGCCGATGCCGATGTGGACGATGGCTTTGAAGGGCCTGCCGGTCGCGCCGCTCTTGGCGCCCGAGCGCACAGCCTCGCTGAAGGCGCGCATCGCGTTGCGGGTGGCTTCCACATCGCGCGACACCGGCACGCCGTCAGCCTTGAACTCCGCGCCGTCTGGCGCGCGCAAGGCCATGTGCAGGGCCGCGCGATGCTCGGAGCTGTTGACCGGCTCTCCAGCCCAGAGCCGGTTGCGGGCCGCCTCCACGTCGCAGACCTTCGCCAGGGTGAGCGCGGTGTCGAAGTCCCCCAGCGACCACGGCTGCTTGGACAGGTCGATCCGCAGGCCGGCCGCCTCCACCACTAGCTTGTCCAGCCGATCCGGCTCGATGGCGAACAGGCCGGAGATGGGGTCACGGGCGGCGACAGCCGCGTTCTTCAGGTTCTTCCAGGCGGACTCTGGCGTGGTCATCAAGGCTTACCTTCGGGCGCGCGGTAGGACCGCGTTTACCATGTTCGGGCTATCTGAAGCCCCTTCGCGTCTGTCTTAGTTCGCGCAACGAGGATCGTCATGTCCTGCGACGCCGCCGCTTCCCTGGCCTTCCTGTGGCTAGCCTCCACCAGCCCTGTGTCGTCCGGCCCCGCGCTGGCCGCGCCCCCTGCGGCGGTGGCCCAGGAGCAGCTGTTCGCCGACATCGTCAGGCGGGCGGGCGCCCTCAAGAATCAGATCGACGGGGTCCGCGCCGGCCAGGCCCTGCCCTCGGACTTCAAGACCAGGATCGGTGAACTGGCCGCCCTGGACATGCAGGGTCACCTGCTGCTGGCGCAGCGGGGCACGGACGGCGACCTGAAGTGCATCCTGCGCGGCATCTCCCAGGACCTGCCGCTGAAGCTCGAAGCCATGGCGGCCGCCGCCACGCCCAAGGACCGGGACCTAGCCCTGCGCGACATGGCCTACCTGCTGAACGACAATGTCGAGGTCATCACCGCGCCCCCGACCGCGCCGGTCTAGGAAGACCGAGCCTTGTCCAAGGCCTTGGCCACCATGGCCGGGGTCAGGAACTGGGGCAGGATGACCGGATCGGGGCTCTTCACGCCATAGACCAGGTAGAGCGGCACCCCGGCTCGGCCGTGGCGCGCCAGTTCGGCGGCGATGACCGCGTCCTTCCGGGTCCAATCCGCCTTCAGATAGACCGCCCCGGTGCGGGTGAAGGCCTCGGCGGCCTCCGCCGTGGCGAAGGCGACCTTCTCGTTGACCTGGCAGGTGACGCACCAGGCGGCGGTGAAGTTGACGAACACCGGCTTGCCCAGGGCGCGAGCTTCAGCAACAGCCTCGGGACTGTAGACGGCCTCGGGGATCGCGCCCGCCATCGGCGTCGTGTCCGCTGAGGCCGGCGCGCCATAGGCCGGGACCAGCACCAGGACGAAGGCGCCGATCGCCAGGACCGCGCCCACGGCCGCCAGGGCCAGGGGCTTTCCACCCGTCGCCTGCCGCCGCTGAGCAAGTCCCAGGACCCAGGCCGCCAGGGCCAGGACCACCGCGGCCGCAAGGACCCGGGCCAGGCCCATCTCACCGGCCTGGACGGTCAGGACCCACACCAGCCAGGCCGCGGTCCCGTACATCGGGAAGGCCATCAGCTTCTTGAAGGTCTCCATCCAGGGACCCGGCTTAGGCAGCTTCGCCAGCAGGCCGGGCGCGAAGGCCGCTACGGTGAAGGGCGCCGCGAAACCGAGGCCCAGGCCCAGGAAGACCGCCAGGGCCACGGGCGCGCTCTGAGTCAGGGCCCAGCCGAGGGCCGGGCCCATGAAGGGCGCCGTGCAGGGCGCCGCCACCACAACGGCGAGCGCCCCGGTGAAGAAGGCGCCGGCCAGGCCCTGCCGGGAGGCCAGGCCCGTGCCGACGCCCTGCAGCGAGGTTCCGACCTCGAACAGGCCCGACAGGTTCAGCGCCACCGCCAGCATCAGCAAGGCGAGGCCCGCGACGACCACGGGCGATTGCAGCTGGAAGCCCCAACCCACGGCCGAGCCGCCTGCGCGGACGGCGATCAAAACACCGGCCAGCGCCAGGAAGGTGGCCAGCACGCCCGCCAGGAAGGCCAGGCCCTGGGCGCGGGCGGCCGACCGCTCATGGGCGTGACCGGCCAGGGAGGTCGCCTTCATGGCCAGGATCGGGAAGACGCAGGGCATGAGGTTCAGCACCAGCCCGCCCAACAGAGCGTAGACAAAGGCCAGGGCCAGGCCGAGCCCCTCGCCGGAGATCGGCGCCGCCTTGGCCGGCGGCGGGCCAAGGCCTGAGGTTCCGGCCGGCGGCGGGCCTTCGGCGGCGGTGAGTTCATAGGCCTTGCCGCCCACGCTCAGGACCCCATCCAGGGCGTCCGGCGGCGTCCCCTGGGTGAAGTCGTAGCCCGGGCTCAGGGCCAGGGTCAGCCCCTCGGGGCCCCGCTCTAGGGCCTGGGGCTTGGCGTGGTCAATGACCGTGGACTTGAAGGGGTAGAAGTAGGCGTCGTCCGCGCCCTTGAGCACCGCCCCAGCGACGGC
The DNA here is from genome assembly GCF_031425575.1 of Phenylobacterium sp. Taxonomy (GTDB): domain Bacteria; phylum Pseudomonadota; class Alphaproteobacteria; order Caulobacterales; family Caulobacteraceae; genus Phenylobacterium. Next base: position 5,363 of record NZ_JANPJP010000317.1, on the reverse strand, counting down.
CAGCTTAAGCGCGCCGTCGCCCTTGATGAAGGTCGCCGTCAGGCCGGCCGGCTTGGGCGCGGCGTCCAGGGCCTTGGTGATGGGGCCGGCCCACCTGGCGTCCGGCTGCGGGGCCGCGGCCACGACGGGGAGGTCCAGGGTGAGGACCGCATCCTCCGGCACGCAGATGTCGGCGCAGACCAGGAAGGCGACGGCGGCCTTCAGGGTGATGGTGTCGCCCGGCCTGGCCGATGTCGGCGCCGTCACGGCGACGGGCAGCAGCACCTCGCCCTGATAGCCGTAGTTCATCAGCGGACCGGTGGGCTGGCGTGACGGCGTCGCCCAGACGAATTCGCCGGCGGTCCAGCCGGCCGGCAGGGTCCAGTTGATCCGAGTCGCGTCGCCGGAATCGCCGGAGTTGCGCCAGTAGGTGTGCCAGCCCTTCTGGATCTCTTGGCGCAGGGCGACCTGGACGGTTCCGCCAGGCGTGACCCCCTGGTCGCGCGCCACCAGCTCGGCCTCGATATGACCGGTCTGCACCGGAGCGGCCATGACCGGGAGGGCGAAGGCGGCCGCCAGGGTCAGGGCGGCCAGGGCTCTGCCCACGAAACGCGTCATGCCGTTGTCCCAATCCCCATGCCCAGGCCGCTATATGGGCCGCCAATGCCGATCCGCAAAGCGCTCGACTTGTCACGGGGGCGCTCCATCATCGACGAATCAGTTCGGTTCGAACCCCAGGAGAGTTACGTGCCCGCCCCCTTCGACGAGATCGAGATCGGTCAGGTGGTCTATCTCGGCGAGGTGCGGGTCGACGCCCGCGCGCTGGAGGCCTTCATCGCCGCCTTCGCCCCGGGCTGGCCCGCCGAGCGCGGCGCGCCCGACGCCATGGTCTTCGCCATCTGGACACGGCTGGACTCGGCCTCGGTGGTCAACTGGCCGCAGACCAAGCGCCTGGGGGTCGACGCCCTGCGCTGGGCCCGCAATCCCCCCGCCGGCGAGACCCTGCGGGGCCGCATGACGGTGATGGGCAAGGACCCGGTCGGCGACGGCAAGGGCATCATCATCGCCCAGCACGACCTTCTGGATGAGGCCGGGCGTCTGGTGTTTTCCTGCCTGACCCGCAGCGTCTTCGCTCGCTGAATCAAGAACGGCGGGCCCCGGGGGACCCGCCGTCTTGGAAACCGGACTGACCCCCAGGGTCAGGCGTTGGCGGCCTGCGGCTGCTGCGAGGCGCGGAACATCGCCAGGGCGATGAGCCGATCCCAGCCCACCAGGGACACCAGGTGGGCGTAGATCTGGCCCAGCGCGCCATTGTCGCGCAGCTCCGCCAGCTTTTCCGGCGACAGCTTGGCCAGCTTCTCTTCCGAGACGCCGAAGTACTCGGCGATCTTCTGGGGCTCGCCCGCCGTCCCGTCGGCGTTGACCGGGGTATGCATGGCGGTCTTCAGATCGAAGAGATCATTGTCCTTCAGGATCTGGATGAAGCTCTGCGTCCTCTGCCGCTCGACCTCGTAGTCGTTGCAGAAGGTGATGCAGTTCTGGGTGTACTCGGTGGGTTCGCCCTTCTCGTCGAAGAAGGCCATGTCGCCGCCCTCCACGATGAACTCGGCGGCGCGGTCGATGCAGAGCACCATCTGCTGGGCCTTGTCGTCGGCGGCGAAGACAAAGGGGTAGCGTCGGATATAGGCCGGCACATAAACGCCGGATTCAAAGACCCCGTTCTGGACAAACATGTTGTCGCCGGCGTTCAGGCCCATGACGGCCAGCGGCATCTTCTCCTCGCCGACGAAGATGATCGGGCCCGAGACGGCCGCGAGCGGGAATTCGGTGACGGTGAGCGGCACCGCGTGGCCGGCCTTGGCGAAGCCGAAGGGCCCGTCCATGCGCTTGACGCCGAGAGTCTTGTGATGGTCGGAGGTCAGGGGTTCCGGCTTCGAATAGAACAGAACGTTGCCGGTGATCTGGCCGCCCATGCCGGGCTGAGTGTCGGTCGCCATGAAATGCCTTCGATAATCCTGGGCGCGAAAGAAAGGTGCGAGGGGGGTTTAGAGCGCCCGTCTTCGCAGGGTCCGCGCTTCTACCCGATCAAGGGAGGAGCCGCAAATGCGCTCGCTCGCCGCTTGCTTCACCGTGGCCGAACCGCTTCAATCCGCCGATAGCAAACGGACCGCATAGCGGAGGAAATATTTTCAATGGCGATCTTTTATCCCGACATTCTTGAACAGAAGACGGCGGCGCGCGAATTCACCTATCGCGACAAGGACGTGATGCTCTACGCGCTCGGCGTCGGCATGGGGCAGGACCCCATGAACGAGGACGAGCTGGCCTACGTCTATGAGCGCAATCTGAAGGTCATCCCGACGGCCGCCACGGTGCTGGCCTCGAACATGCGCTCGGCCGGCGGCCCCGCGCCGGTGATGCCCGAGGGCCATCGCCAGAGCCAGATCAACTTCCTGATGGTCGTCCACGGCGAGCAGAAGGTCGAGCTGCACAAGCCCCTGCCCACCACCGGCACCTTCACCGCCGAGGGCCACACGGTCGGCGCCTATGACAAGGGTGAGGGCAAGGGCGCCGTCATCATCAACGAGACCGTCTGGAAGGACGACAAGGGCGAGAAGGTGGCCACCCTCACCGGCTCCACCTTCGCCCGCGGCGACGGCGGCTTCGGCGGTCCCTCGGAAGGCGCCCCGGAGCCCCACGTGGTCCCGACCCGCAAGGCCGACCTGTCGGTGGACTTCACCACCCGTGAGGACCAGGCCCTGCTGTACCGCCTGAACGGCGACCGCAACCCCCTGCACTCCGACCCGGAATCGGCCCGCCGCTCGGGCTTCCAGCGTCCGATCCTGCACGGGCTGTGCACCTACGGCATCACCTGCCGCGCGGTGCTGCAGGCCATCACCGGCTTTGACCCCGACCAGATCCTCAGCCACCAGGCCCGGTTCTCGGCGCCGGTCATTCCGGGCGACACCATCACGGTGGACCTCTGGAAGGACGGGCGGAACATCTCCTTCGAGGCGCGCGTCAAGGAACGCGGCGCCACGGTGATCAAGAACGGCCTGACCGTCCTGCGCGCCTAGTCCAACCCTCCGCGGAGCGGTTCCCCAGGCCGGGGAACCGCTCCTAAGATGGCCCCTGACAACATGTTGGCCGTCGCGGATGGACCAAACCCCGCATTTGACGGGGGTATGGCCGCGGGGTCCTTACAGCCTAACGGTTTGCGGGCCTGAGGGCAGGCCGACATTGGCCGACATGTGGCCGTCGCGGTGTCGTCAGACGGGGCGCGGACCCACCAGCCCGCCGTAGAGATCGGTGCGGCGGTCGCGGAAAAAGCCCCAGGCGGCGCGGTGCGTGGCCAGGAAGTCCAGGTCGAAGCTGGCCGCCACGATCCCCTCCTCGTCGCCCAGGGCCGAGACCAGGTCGCCGCGATGATCGGCGATGAAGGACGCGCCGTAGAAGGCCTGGCCGCCGTTCGGATAGTCAGCCCAGGGCTCGAAGCCGATGCGGTTGGCGCCCACCACCGGAATGACGTTGGAGACCGCGTGGCCCTGCATGGCGCGGCGCCAGGGGGCGGCGGTGTCGAGGGTCGCGTCGTGGGGCTCAGACCCGATGGCGGTGGGATAGAGCAGCACCTCGGCGCCCATCAGGGTCATGGCCCGCGCCGCCTCGGGATACCACTGGTCCCAGCAGATGCCGACGCCGACCTTGCCGAACTTCGTGTCCCAGACCCGGAAACCGGTGTCACCTGGGCGGAAGTAGTACTTCTCCTGATAGCCCGGACCGTCGGGAATGTGGCTCTTGCGATAGACCCCCATCAGGGCGCCGTCGGCGTCCACCATGACCAGGGAATTGAAGTAGTGCGGCCCCTCGCGCTCGAAAATGGAGATCGGCAGGACGACCCCCAGCTCGGCGGCCAGCGGCGCAAGCGCGGTGACGCAGGGGTGCTCGCGCCACGGATGGGCGTCGGCGAACCAGCGCTCCTCCTGGGTGACGCAGAAATAGGGGCCCTGGAACAGCTCCGACGGCAGGATCACCTGGGCGCCGGCCGCCGCGGCCTGGCGGATCAGGCCTTCCGTCTTCTTGATGTTGGCCGCGAGGTCCATCCCGTAGGAGGTCTGCAGGGCGGCGACGCTCATCGTGCGGGCCATCAGGCGGGCTCCTGCTGGGTGATGCAGTGGAAGGATCCACCGCCGGTGAGGATGGCGTCCGACGGCAGGCCGATGATTTCGCGGCCCGGGAAGACCGTCGCGAGCGCCTCCATGGCCAGCTCGGCGGCGCGCGGGTCGCCGTCATAGGTGGGCATGATCACCGCCCCATTGGCGATGATGAAGTTCATGTGGCTGGCCGGCGCGGCGCCGCCCTCGTGGCTTTCGATCCAGCCCGGCGAGGGGATGCGCACCACCTTCAGGGCCCGGCCTTCCGCGTCGGTCATGGCCGCCAGGTCGCGCGCGCAGGCGTCATAGGCATAGACATTGACGTCGCCCCGGCCCCAGGCGACCGGACAGACCACCACGCCCGGCGCGACGAAGCGGGCCAGGTTGTCGACGTGGCCGTCGGTGTGGTCGTTGGCCAGTCCGTCGCCGAGCCAGAGGATCTTGCGCGCGCCCAGGGACGCGGCGAGCTCGGCCTCGGCGGCCTCCTTGGTCCAGCCCAGGTTGCGGTTGGGATTGAGCAGGCACTGGCCGGTGGTGAGGATCGTGCCCTCGCCGTCATGGTCGAGGGATCCCCCCTCCATGATGATTTCCTGCTGCACCAGGGGTGTCGCGGCGGCCGAGGCGATCTGGCCGGCCACGGTGTCGTCGCCCTCCATCTCGTACTTGCCGCCCCAGCCGTTGAAGCGGAAGGCGCGGGCCTCGTCGCCGTTCGGACCCTTGGCGAAGATCGGGCCGGTGTCGCGCAGCCAGATGTCGCCGAACACGCCCGGGACAATCTCGATGCCGGCCACGTCGCCGAGCAGGGCGCGGGCAGCAGCCTCGCCCTGCGGCGAGCCGGTCATCAGGCGCACGCGTTCTCTGCCGGGACCGGCAAGCGCCTTGGCGAGGGCGGCGACCTGGGCCTGGGCCAGGTTGAGGTCTTCCGCCCACAGCTCCGCATGGCTGGGAAAGCCCAGCCACATCGCCCTGTGAGGCGCCCACTCGGCGGGAACGAGAACGGTCATCGGCGGCCCTTGTATCTTGGAGCCGCGAAATGGGCGGCGCGGCGGGCACCGTCAAGCGGGCCCTTGCAGCCCCCCCCCCGGGGGTTGCGGGCGCCAACCCCCTGAGGGGGACTTTGACCCTTGTTTTGGGTTCGAAGCGGTCAACTACGTTGATCCCCCTCCGTCTCGTCGCTCCGCTCCGATCCACCTCCCCCACATCGCGCTGCGCGCTGGGGGAGGATCTGGAACG
>NZ_JANPJP010000316.1:0-10554 GCF_031425575.1 Phenylobacterium sp. | reverse complement strand
CCGGCCAAGGTCTATGAGCCCGCGCCCGGCGTGTTCTCCGCCGTCGGCTACGGCATCGCCAATGCGATCATGGTGGTGGGCAAATCGGGCGTGGTGATCATCGACACCACCGACAGCCTGGAGGAGGCCAGGAAGGTCTGGGCCGAGTTCGCGCCGCGGGCCGGCGGCAAGCCGGTGGTGGCCATCATCTACACCCACAACCACAACGACCACATCAGCGGCGCCTCGGCCTTCCCGCTGGCCAAGGGCGGCAAGGTGATCGCCCAGGCGACCCTGCTGCGGGAGGCCGCCAAGTGGAACGGGGTCGCCGCCCCCTCCATCGCCGCCCGCGCGGCCCGCATGTACGGCGTCTTCCTGCCCAAGGGGACGCCGGACGGCTTCGTCAGCGTCGGTATCGGCCCCTTCCTGTCGGCCTTCGGCGGCGGCGGGGCGGGGGGCTTCGTGGCCCCCAACCTGACCTTCGACCAGAAGCTCTCCATCAAGCCTGGCGGGCTCCAAGGCCGAGCTCGTCGCCGCCATGGCCTCGCCGGCGGCGATGCAGGGCGCGCTGACCTCGGGCAAGCTGAAGCTGGAGAAGGGTGGTCCGGCCGACCTGGCGGCGGTGCTGGATCTATTCCGGGGCTGACGCCCGCACATAGGTCCAGTGCTCGGCGCGCGGCTTACCTGCGACCACGCCCTCGATCCCGGCGCAGAGGTTCTGCCCGCAGCGGCGGTATATGACCCGCTGCGGGAAGTCGTGGGTCAGGTTCTCAAAGACCGCGCTGCCGGGGTCGCTGGGGATCGCCACGAAGGGCGTGGGCGCCTGACCCTGGACATGGGCCGTGAAGGTCAGGCCCGCCGGCTCCGCCGTGATGGTCATGAACTCCGAGCGTGCCGGCTTCCCCGGCCGGTTGGTCTGGCCGGCCCCGGACATCGCGCCCCCGAGCGGCGGCAGCCAGGTCTCCCGCGTCACGATCCCATCCTGCTCATGGGTCCAGGATCCCGCCATCCAGGTCAGGTCTGCAGGAGCCGCGACAGCCGCCGCCGCCAGTATCGCCAGCATCACGTGGGCTCTCCCTTCTTGCGCCGCGCCCGGAAGAAGCCCTTCAGCATCTCGGAGCTCTCCTCGGCCAGCACCCCGCCCATGACCTCCGGCCGCCAATGGCAGGTGGGTTGCTCGAAGAACCGGGGGCCATGGATCACCGCCCCGCCCTTGGCGTCGTCGGCCCCGAACACCACCCTTCCGATCCGCGCGTGGCTGATGGCGCCGGCGCACATGGCGCAGGGCTCCAGGGTCACCACCAGGGTCAGGCCCGTGAGCCGGTAGTTGCCGAGCTTTTCCGCCGCCGCCCGCAGCGCCACGATCTCGGCATGGGCGGTGGGATCGTGGCTGCCGATGGGCTGGTTGGCGCCCACGGCGATCACCTCGCCAGTGGCCGGATCGACCACCACGGCGCCCACCGGGGTCTCGCCCCGGTCGGCTGCGGCTTGCGCGGCTTCGAGCGCGATGCGCATGGTGCGAAAATCATGGTCCACGATCCCCAAGACACCCAGGACGACCCCGCAGGTCAAGGCGGCGAACGCATCGCCAAGGCCATGGCGCGGGCCGGCGTCGCCTCCCGCCGCGAGGTCGAGCGCCTCATCGAGGCCGGCCGCGTGTTCGTCAACGGCGTGCGGGTGACGACGCCCGCCACCAAGGTCGAGGCTGATGACGTGCTCACCGTCGACGGCGCGCTCGTTCAGGCCGCCGAGCCCGCCCGCCTGTTCCGCTATCACAAGCCCGTCGGCCTGGTGACCACGCACAAGGACACGCAGGAACGCCCGACGGTGTTCGACGCCCTGCCCAAGGCCCTGCCGCGCCTGATCTCGGTGGGCCGCCTCGACCTCAATTCCGAGGGCCTGCTGCTGCTGACCAATGACGGCGGCCTGGCCCGGGCCCTGGAACTGCCCGCCAGCGCCATCGTGCGCCGCTACCGCGCCCGGGCGCGCGGCCGGGTGACCCAGGAGAAGCTCGACAGCCTGAAGGACGGCATCACCGTCGAGGGCGTCAGCTACGGCGCCATCGAGGCCCACCTCGACAAGGCCAAGGAAGGCCCCCAGGGCGCCAACGTCTGGATCACCGTCACCCTGGCCGAGGGCAAGAACCGCGAGGTCCGGCGCGTGCTGGAGGCTCTGGGCCTGACGGTGAACCGCCTGATCCGCATGTCCTACGGCCCGCTCGCCCTGGGAACCCTGGCGGTGGGTGAGATCGAGGAGGTCGGGCCTCGCGTCATCCGCGAGCAGTTCGCCGACCACATCGCGGCCGGAAACCTGCCCACCGGCGACCGGGCCCAGTTCTCCAAGCCGATCGCCACCTGGGCCGGCGGCGACGTCCAGCGCCGGGGCCGCACCGCGCCGGGCGCCGGCCACCACACCGGACCTGACGACGGCATGCCGGCCAAGCCCAAGACCGTCTACAAGGCCGGCTGGGCCAAACCCACCATCACGCCGAGCCCGCACCCCAAGCGCAAGACCAAGCCGAAACCGGCCGGCCCTGTCGCCCAGGTCCGTCCCGCCGCCATCCCGCCCAGCGGGCCGGCGCGGGCCCCGCGCTCAGACGCGCGCCTGGCCGCCCTGCGCGCCTAGCCCCGTGCGCCGCGCCCGGAGGCGCCTCGGTCAGAGGCCCCGCGTCCGGAGCGCGGCCCCCGCCCCGACGCCCCACGTCCGCAAGGCGCGCGCGCGGCCCCGGCCGAGGGCCGTCCTCCGCGACGCGACGCCCCCTCGCCTGCGACACCCCGCCCGGATCGCGGCCCCCGGGCCGACGCGCCGCGTTCGGGCCCGCGCCCCAATGGCGCGAAGCGGGACGCTGTTCCCAAGCGCAAGGAAGGCCCCAAGGCCGACTCCCGCCGTCCCGACCGCTTCAAGGGCCCGCGGCCGGACGGCGGCAAGACGCAAGACGCCCGCCCCGCCGCCCAGGACGCGCCGCGCGATTTCAAGCCCAAGCGGTCTGGATCTCCGCCAGCCGCTGGGCGTCCCCCAGGCGCTGCGCCAAAGGGCGGTCCCAAGCGGCGCGGATAAGCCTCTCGGCGCCACCACCGCGCCACGGCGTTCCGGCCCGCTTCGCCGACACTCTGTTCCACTCGAGACACTGGTATCCCCATGCGCATCGTTTCCGGTGACTTTCGAGGTAAGGCGATCGTCACCCCGGCCGGCGACGCCACCCGGCCCACCTCCGACCGCGCCCGTCAGGCGGTGTTCAACATCCTGGAGCATGCCGCCTGGTCCAAGGGCCTGCGGGACCTGCGGGTCATCGACCTGTTCGCCGGCTCCGGCGCGCTCGGCTTCGAGGCCCTCTCACGCGGCGCGGCCTTCTGCCTGTTCGTGGAGACCGACGAGGCGGCCCGGGGGGCGATCCGCGAGAACGTCGACAATCTGGGCCTGTTTGGACGCACCCGTGTCCACCGCCACTCGGCGGTCGACCTGGGACAACGTCCGGGAGCGGATGGTCCCGCCTTCGACCTCGCCTTCCTCGATCCGCCCTACGCCAAGGGCCTGGGGGAGGTGGCGCTGGCCAAGCTGCGGGACGGCGGCTGGCTGGCCACCGAGGCGCTGATCGTCTTCGAACGCGGCTCGGCCGAGCCGGCCTTCCGCGTCGAGGGCTTCGAGGTGCTGGACGCGCGCGACTACGGCGCCGCGCGCGTCCATTTTCTTAGGCTCTCAGGTTCACCAACCCCGGCTTGAGGTCCGGTTGTCGAGCTGGGCCCGCAGGTTCACCAGGCCGTCGCGGGTCACCCGATAGGGCTGGCCGTTCTGGCTGGCGATCAGCCGCTTCTTCTTCAGGCTCTTGAAGACGGCCAGGTCGCAGTCGGCCAGGCGCCAGCCGTCGCGGCTGACGCAGGTCGCCCGGGCGACGCCGCCTTTGGAGTCGCGTTCAAGGATGATCTGGCCGCCTTGGGCCAGGGCGTGCAGCGTGCGTTGCTGCGCTTTGGAAATGTTCAAGGGCGTGTCCGGAACTGAGCATGACGGGACGCGCCCGCGCGCTGGCGCGGACGACGAAGGGCCATGGGCCGAACAGGCGCTCATCAAGAGCAGGAACCTTGGTCGGCGGTTAGGCCCGGGTCCCGAACACAGTCTCTGACATAATCTCCCCTTGGGTTGAGACGGCGCCATCCTAAGCCACCGCGCGGGCTCCGCAACATTCAAGGCTGCAAGGACGTAAATTCCATCTGTTCCTAAATATACTCGACTTAATCCAATAATGACAGGTACATGACAGTTATAAGACGAATAAGGGGACAAAAAGTGAGTATATCCTCCGACTGATTCACTCCGCGTTAGTTTGCGTGACCCTAAGACTTGCATATCCCCAGTACGAGGCCTTGCATGTCCGGCGTCCTTCTCGACCTTGCCCAGCCTTCAGATCCCATCACCCCCGACACCCCCGGCGCCCAGGTCTACGAGCGGTTCCAGGCCGAGCCCGACGCCCTGGCGATCGCCGTGGTGGACGCGGGCCGGCGGCCGGTGGGCCTGGTGGAACGCACCGCCTTCTTCCTGGCCATGGCCGGCCAGTTTGGCCGCGCCCTCTACGCCGGACGACCGATCTCCCTGCTGATGAACGCCGAACCCCTGATGGTGGAGGGCTGCGTCGACGTGGCCGCCTTCTGCGGCGAGGTTCTGGCCGAACGGCCCTCGGAGCTGCTGCGCGGCTTCATCGTCACCCAGGCGGGCCTCTATGCCGGGGTCGGCAGCGCGCTCTCCCTGCTGCAGGCCACCAGCGCCGCCAACCGGGCCCACGCTGATGAGATGATGGCCCTGGCCGGCGCCATGCACCGCGCCAAGCTGGAGGCCCAGGCGGCCCTGACCGCCAAGTCACAGTTCCTGGCGGTGATGAGCCACGAGATCCGAACCCCTCTGAACGGGGTCCTGGCCATCGCCGACATCCTGGCGCGCAAGCTGGCCCAGCCCGAGCTCATCCCCTATGTCCGCGGCATCCAGGATTCCGGCGAGACCCTGCTGCGCCTGCTCACCGATGCGCTGGATCTGTCGCGGGCCGACGCGGGGCGCCTGGAGCTGAACGAGGAGAGCTTCGAGCTCTCCCGCCTCACCGGCGACCTGGCCACCCTCTGGGGCGCGCGCGCCGAGCTCAAGGGCCTCACCCTCGCCATCGACTATGACGGGCCCGCAGACCAGTGGGCGTTGGGGGATGAAATCCGCATCAAGCAGGTGTTCAACAACCTGATCGGCAACGCCCTGAAGTTCACCGAGACCGGCGGTGTCGAGGTCCTGCTCCGCGTCGGCGGCGAGGGGATCCACCTGGCGGTGGAGGGCGAGGTCTCCGACACCGGTGTCGGCGTCCCCGAGGACCGGCTGGCCAGCATCTTCCAGCCGTTCAGCCAGACCGAGTCGGGCCTGAAGTACGGTGGCGCGGGGCTCGGCCTCTCCATCTGCAGCGAGCTGGTGGGGCAGATGGGCGGGACCATCGGGGCGGAGCGCAACGCGGCGGGCGGCCTGCGCCTGCACTTCGCCATCCCGCTCTTCGACCTGCCGGCGCCTTCCGAGGCCGACCCGGCGCAGGGCGCCTCGGCGACCGCCGAGGGCGGCCTGCACATCCTGATCGTCGACGACAACGCCACCAACCGCCTGGTGGCCGAAACCCTCTGCGACATGTTCGGGGCCACCACCGAGAGCGTGGAGGACGGGCTTGCGGCGGTGAGCGCGGCCGCCGGAGGCCGGTTTGACCTGATCCTGATGGACATCCGCATGCCCAAGCTGGACGGGGTCGGCGCCACCCGCCGCATCCGCGCCCTGGCCGGCCCCGCCGGGGCTGTGCCCATCCTGGCCCTGACCGCCAACGCCGATCCCTGGGACGCGGCCGGCTACATCGCCCAGGGCATGAACGGGGTGGTGGAGAAGCCCATCAAGGCCGAACGCCTGATGAGCGCCATCAACGAGGCCCTGGAGCCCGACCGCCGCGCCGCCGCGGCTTAGGGGGTGAAGACCACGCTCGGCGCCGAGCGCGTCGCTGCGGGGTTCACGGAGTATCTGGTGACGGCGATGCGGGCGTCCGCCGAGAAGACGCTCACCTGACCCAAATCCGCTCCTCCCGGCGAAGGCCGGGACCCAGATCATAAGTCATGACCTGAGCCGGAAATCCGGAATGCGGCGGATGAATCTGGGCCCCGGCCTTCGCCGGGGTGCGCGGTCTAGGTCAGGCGCTCGCCACCTGCGCCTGCGCCTGCGCCGCCACCCCGCCCCCGGCCTTCTCCGTCCAGACCTGCTCCACGACGCGCAGCAGGCCATCGGCGGTGATGGGCTTGGTGATGTGGCCGTCGGCGCCGGCCTCCGACGAGGCCTTGGCGTGCTCGGGCATGGCGTTGGCGGTCAGGGTGTAGATCGGGGTGGGATGGGCCTGCTCGCGGCCCTCCCGGCGGCGGATGGCGCGGATGGCGGTCAGGCCGTCCATCACCGGCATCTGCATGTCCATGAGGATCAGGTCGAAGCTGGACCGGGCCGCCTCGTCCACCGCCTCCGCGCCGTTCTCGACGCAGGTCAGGTCGACCCCGGCCGCGCCCAGGATCAACTCCACGACTCGTCGATTGGTGGGGTGATCCTCGGCTAGCAACACCCGCATGGTGTCGAGGTCGGTCTCTTCGCCGACGCTCGCCTCATGCTCGCCCCAGAGGTCCACGGCGCCGTGGCGGCGCTGCAGCTCCAGATCGAGCGCGAAGGTCGAACCCTCGCCGGGGATAGAGGTCGCCGAGAGCGTTCCGCCCATTGCCTCGGCCAGGGAGCGGGAGATGGCGAGCCCGAGACCGGTTCCGCCGAACCTGCGGGTGATGGAGCCGTCCGCCTGCTGGAAACGGCCGAACAGCCGCTGACGGGTTTCCTCGTCAAAGCCGATGCCGGTGTCGGAGACCTCGAAGGTCAGGTGGGTGGAGGTTTCGTCGCGCCGCGCCTTGACCGTCAGTTTCACCTCGCCGTCGCTGGTGAACTTCACCGCATTGCCCAGCAGGTTGGTGAGGATCTGGCGAATGCGCGGCGCGTCACCGTTGAAGGAGCCCTCGGCGTAGGGATCGATCTCGACGGTCAGCTTCAGCTCCTTGGCCTCCGCGCTGGCATGGAACAGCGAGGCGCAGGCGTTGACCGAGGTGGCCAGGTCGAAGGGCTCGGGGCGGATTTCCATGCGCCCGGCCTCGATGCGCGCCAGATCCAGGATGTCGGTCAGTAGGGCTTCCAGGGTCTGGGCTGAGGTCTCGATCAGGTTGACCATCTCGGCCTGGCCGGCGGTGAGCTCGGTGCGGGCCAAGGCGCCGGCGATCCCCATCACCCCGTTCAGGGGGGTGCGGATCTCATGGCTCATATTGGCCAGGAACTCGCTCTTGGCCTTGTTGGCGGTCTCGGCCTCTTCCTTGGCCTTCACCAGCTCCAGTTCGCCGCGCTTCTCCTTGTCGATATTGCGCAGCACCCCCAGCACCCGGACGATACGGCCGCGTTCGTCGCGGATCGCCTCGCACGCCGAGTAGTACCAATGGTGCGGACCATCCTTCTGCGGCATGCGGTAAACCTGCCGGAAGGGGGCGCCGCCCTCGATATATTCGTCCCAGGCGCGCCTGGCCTCGTCGCGGTCGTCCGGGTGGATGCCGCGCCAGATGTCGGCGTTCATCTCCTCGTAGGTTGAGCCGCCCGCCTCGCCCGCCTGGGGCGACTGATAGCCGGCGCCGTTCAGCTCGCGCCGCTTCCAGTCCATCTCCCACATGCGCAGCTCGCCGATCTCCATGGCGAGTTTCAGCCGCTCCTCGTTGCGCTTGGCCTCCTCCAGGGCGTCGGCGGTCCGGGTGACGTCCACGGACATGATCAGCAGGCCGCCGATCTCGCCGTCGGCCTCGCGCCAGGGGTTGATCTCCACCCTCGCCCACAGGCGGCGGCCGTCGGGCAGGTTCACCGGCACGCGGTCGTGCTGCACCTGCTGGCCCTTGAGGCAGCGGTTGTAGACCGGCGCCCAGCGATGGGTGTCGGGATAGGCCTCATACAGGCTCTGGCCGGCCACATCCTCACTCTGGCGCTCGGCGCGCCAGCGGGGGCTGGCCTGGATCACCCGCATCTCCTTGTCGACCATGCAGAGCGCCACCGGCGCGGCCTGGACGAAGGCGGAGATCATGTTGCGGGCGGCGGCCACCTCCCCGGCGGCCTTGGCGAGGTCCTCGCGGGCGTTGTGGCGCTTCCATTCGTCGGCGGCCAGGGCCGCCAGGTCGATCAGATAGTCGGCGAAATCGCGGTCAAAGGTCCTTGGCTTGGTGTCGGAGACGATGACCGCCCCCACGCCACGGCCATCGGGCAGGCGAATCGGGGCGCCCGCGCAGAAGCGGATGGAGAGCGCTCCCGTGACGCCCTTGTGGGTCTTGAATCGGGGGTCCTTGCTGGCGTCCTTGATCCAAAGGACCTCGTCGGACTCCAGGATGGCGGCGGCGAACGACTCGTCGCTGCGGACGTCGCTCTTCCAGCCCTCTGGCCTTGAGGCGTGCCAGGTCAACGCGCCCTCCACCAGAACGACGTCGCAATTTGGTGACTTGGCATAGGCCTGCGCCAAGCGCGCGATACGCGCCAAGGTTGGCCTCAATTCCGCGAGGTCCAGTCCGCCGACGGCGGCCAGACGTTCGGCTTCGCGATGCGAAACCCCGTCCTTTTTGGCCATGTCATCTCCCCTGAGCACTGGGCGGGACGATGACCCCGCAGGGTTAAATGTCCGTGACCGTCAAAAATCGACTGCCCGATCTCTACGCAGGAATGTGGGTGTGGCGCTCAACCTTTCCTGCCCCGTTTACGGGGAGGAACGGGCTGCGCCTTCTACAGCAGCTTGATCTCGCGCAGACGCTCCTTGAGGAACTCATCAGCGGTGATCGGCGCGGGGTAGCGGTCGGGATGCTGAGCATCCACGCACGAGGTCAGGGTCCTGATCTCGTAGTCGGGGTTGAAGTGCAGGAAGAACGGCGTCGAGTAGCGTGGGAAGCCGCGGCGCTCGGGCGCCGGGTTCACCACCCGGTGGGTGGTGGACGGCAGGCGGTGGTTGGTCAGGCGCTGCAGCATGTCGCCGATATTGCAGACCACGGAGCCGGCCGGCGGATTGATCGCCAGCCACTGGCCGTCGCGGTCCAGCACCTCCAGCCCGGCCTCTTCCGCGCCTAGGAGCAGGGTGATGACATTGATGTCCTCGTGCGCCCCGGCCCGGATGTTGGGGCCGTCCTTGGGCACCGGCGGATAGTGCAGCAGGCGCAGCACCGAATTGCCGTCGTTCACCGTGGCGTCGAAGAAGTGGCGGTCCAGCTTCAGATAGGTGGCGATGGCCTCCAGGACCTTTATCCCCAGCGCGTCCAGGGCGTCGTAAAGCCAGGCCACGTCGGAAACGAAGGTGGGAACCTCCACCGGCCAGACGTTCGGCGGCATCACCTCCTGATAGGGATGGCCGGGCGGCAGGTCGCGCCCCATGTGCCAGAACTCCTTCAGGTCGAAATGGGCCGCGTCCTTTGCGGTCTCGATGCCGAAGGGGGTGTAGCCCCGCTGACCGCCGGTCCCCACCACGTAGCGCGTCTTCACCTCTTCGGGCTGGGCGAAGAAGGCCTTGGTGGCGTCGGTGGCCGCGGCGATCTTCGCGTCCGGCAGGCCATGGTCGGAGATCACCGCGAAGCCGTAGCGGGCGAAACTGTCGCCGAGCGCCTGGGAGAAGCCCTCGAAGTCGGCGCCGAAGGCCTTGAAGGACACGGGAAGGATGGCGGCTTGGGTCATGTCCGCCCCTTACACCGGCTGGCGATCCTTCTCCACCCGTCTGGCGGGGGAGGCGTCCTCCTCCTCCTCCACCTCCTCCTCGCCCACCCGGCGCATCTCGGCGTTCAGCAGCCGCTCCATGGTCTCGGTGGAGTCGCGGCTGGCCAGGACATAGTTCTCCTCCTGGCCATAGGCGGGCGCCAGCTTCTCGAACAGCTTGCGGTCCAGCTTGCGGAAGGCGGCCGCCGCGCCCACCGCGCGGCGCTCGCTGAAGCCCAGGCGCATCAGGGCGCGCTTGCCCATGGCCAGGCTGCCCTCGAAGCTTTCGCGCTCCACGTCATCGGCGCCGTGGGCCAGCAGGTCATAGGCGTGCCGCCGGTCCCAGGCCCTTGAGAGGATCGTCAGGTTGGGGAAGGCCAGCTTGGCGGCCTCCACCAGCTCCACGGCCTTGTCCTTGTCGTCGATGGCCACGATCAGCAGCCGGGCCTTCTCGGCGCCGGCGGTGCGCAGCAGGTCCATGCGGCTGGCGTCGCCGTAGTGGACCTTGCGACCGAAGGCCCGCAGCAGCTCGATCTGCTCGATGCTGGAGTCCAGGGTCACCACATTGAAGTCGTTGGCGATCAGCAGGCGCGCGGCGATTTGGCCGAACCGTCCGAAGCCCGCGACGATCACCTCGGGCTCGCCCTCGTCATAGGGGATGTGATCCGGCTCCGCGCCCGGCCCGGCCTCGCGGCTCAGCACCAGCTTCTCGTAGGCCAGGAAGGCCAGCGGCGTGAAGGCCATGGAGAGCGCCACCACGGCTGAGAGCAGCTTGGAGAGCTCGGGGTCAATCACCCC
>NZ_JANPJP010000315.1:0-4511 GCF_031425575.1 Phenylobacterium sp. | reverse complement strand
GGCGATCTCCACCAGCTCGTCGGCCTCGGGCATCTCGGTGACGTTGGTGTCGGCGATGAACAGGGTGTGGCCCTTGGCCAGCACCACGCTCATGCCCATGACCCGGCCGTCCGGCAGCGGGTCGATCACCTGCAGCACCTCCTCCAGCACCTGGTCGTAGGAGCGGGTGACACCGGTGACCATGCCGTCGGCGTGGCCCAGGGCCACCATGGAGGCGGCGAAGGAGTTGCGGTCCTGGTTGATCAGCCGCTGGACATCGCGCTTCAGGAAGCCCTGACGCGCCAGCCGGCTGTAGAGATATTCCACATATTCCGGATTTCGGTCCGAAAGCCGGGCGTTGATGATCTCCAGCTTCACGACCTCGGGGTCGAGACCGGCGAGCGTCATGTTCTCACGCACCAAGTCCTCGCGGCCCACCAGGACGGCTTGGCCAAGGCCCTGGCTCTCGAAGGCGTAGGCCGCGCGGATCACGCTGGGCTCTTCGCCCTCGGCGAAGACGATCCGCTTCTTCGGCGCCGCCTGCACGGTCCCCTGCAGCTTCTGCAGGAACGCCGCGGTGGGATCGAGCCGTTGGGCCAGGGACGCCCGATAGGCGTCCATGTCCTCGATGGGCCTGCGGGCGACACCGGTGTCCATGGCCGCCTGGGCCACGAAGGGCGGGATGTACCAGATCAGCCGCGGATCGAAGGGCGAGGGGATGATGTACTGCGGGCCGAACTTCAGCTGCACGCCGTGATAGGCGGCCGCCACCTCGTCGGGCACGTCCTCGCGCGCCAGCTGCGCCAGGGCGTTGGCGCAGGCGATCTTCATCTCCAGGTTCACCCGGCGGGCGCGGACATCCATCGCGCCGCGGAAGATGTAGGGGAAGCCCAGGACGTTGTTGACCTGGTTGGGATAGTCGCTGCGCCCGGTGCCGACGATGGCGTCGGGGCGCACGGCGTGCACCTCTTCCGGCAGGATCTCAGGATCGGGGTTAGCCATGGCGAAGATCAGCGGATTGGGCGCCATCTTCATGATCATGTCCTGGGTCAGGACCCCCTTGGCCGACAGGCCCAGGAAGACGTCAGCCCCCACCAGGGCCTCGGCCAGGGTCCGCGCGTCAGTGTCGACGGCGTGGGCCGACTTCCACTGGTTCATGCCCGCGGTGCGGCCGCGATAGATCACCCCGGTATTGTCCACGGCGATGCAATTTTCACCGCGCACGCCCATGGCCTTGATCAGGTCCAGGCTGGCGATGCCCGCCGCCCCGGCCCCGCACAGCACCACCTTCACGTCCTTCAGGTCGCGGCCGGTGATGTGGCAGGCGTTGATCAGGCCCGCGGCGGAGATGATCGCCGTGCCGTGCTGGTCGTCATGGAACACTGGGATATCCAGCAGTTCCTGCAGCTCGGTCTCGATGCGGAAGCACTCGGGGCTCTTGATGTCCTCGAGATTGATGCCGCCGAAGGTGACCCCGATGTTCTTGATCACCGTGATGACCTCGTCCGGGTCGGTGGCCGAGACCTCGATGTCGATGGAGTCCACGTCGGCGAAGCGCTTGAAGAGCACGCTCTTGCCCTCCATCACCGGCTTGGAGGCCAGGGCGCCGAGGTTGCCCAGGCCTAGGATCGCCGTGCCGTTGGAGATCACCGCCACCAGGTTGCCCTTCGACGTATAGTCGTAGGCCAGCTCCGGGTTCTCGGCGATGGCCAGCACCGGCACCGCGACGCCCGGCGAATAGGCCAGGGACAGGTCGCGCTGGGTCGCCATCGGCTTGGTGGCGACGATCGCGATCTTCCCGGGCGTCGGGTACTTGTGGAAGCTCAGGGCCTCCTCATCGGTGAAGGTGCGTTTTTCGGCGTCGCTCATAGGGGCGGCGTGTCCTTGGGCGCTGAGGTCTCGGGAACGGAAGGGCGCCAACCTACAGAGGCCGGCGCCCTGAAACAACCTGCCGCGGCGCAAAGCTCGGCCGGGCGAGGTGCGTGGGAAATCAGCCCGCGCGGCGGGCCGCAAGCGCGGCCTGCATTTCGGCCAGCACCTTGGCGGCGCCCGGATCGGTCTGCACACGGCTCCAATAGGCCGCGACCTTGGTGTGCTTGGCCAACAGGTCGCCCTTGCGGAACACCATGCCGAACACACCGACGAACATCAGCATGGGGACCAGGGCGCAGTCGGCCGTCGTGAGGCTGTCGCCCACCGCATAGGTGTCGTCGGTCATGAAGACGTTGAGGTGCTCCAGGCCGCTCTCCAGCTTGACGAAGGCGTCATCCACCACTGCGGCGTCGCGGGTCGCGGGGTTCATCTGCCCAAACAGCGCCCCGCCCGAGGCCATGACGTAGAGCTCGGCCACGCGGGCGATCAGCCAGCCGCGCGCGATGTCGGCGGGCTTGGCGGGGCGCAGCCGCGCCTCCGGATAGGCGTCGGCCAGGTATTCGACGATGGTGTCGCTCTCCGGGATCACCGTCCCGTCGTCCAGCACCAGGGCCGGAAGCTTGCCCATGGGGTTGATCGCCAGATACTCGGCGCTCTTCAGGTCCGCCGGATGGGTCAGGATCTCCACGGGCAGGTTCTTGGCGTAGATCGCCACCCGTGGCCGCGCGGCGAAGGGCGAGAGTTCGGCGGAATAAAGCTTCATGACGTGATCCTCGGCGCCTCTTCGAAGCGGGCGCGCTGCGGGGGTGTTCATAGGGGCGTGATCTCTCTTCAGGAAGCGCGACCTTTCCCTCCCCCATCGGGCGGCCGCCCTCTCCCGTTCCACAGGGGAGGAAAGGTTTGGGGCCTACCGTCCGGCGCGGCCGCAGATCAGATCCACCACCGAGGCGCCCATGGCGCGCAGGGTCGCCAGGTCGCCGCCGGCTCGGGCCCGCACGGCCATCCCGTTCAGAACCCCGGTCGCCACCCGCGCCATGCCGGACGCGTCGCTGGAACCCGGCAGGTTGCCCACCTCCATGGCGCGGCGGATGCGGCCCTCGAAGGCCGCGTCGATCTCGGAGAGTGCGCCCGCCAGAAGGCCCCGGACGTCAGGATCGTCCACGGCCTCGGTCACGGCCGTTCCGATCAGGAAGCAGCCTCGGGGCCCGGCGTCGCCGCGCATATAGATGGCCGCGGTGGCCTCGTAGACGCGGGTCAGGGCTGTGCGTAGGTGGTCCTCGGGGGCGAAGGCGGCGGCGAGGCTGGCGCTGATCTCGGCCCGGGATTTCTCCAAGGCCTGGATGTACATGGCCTTCTTGTCCCCGAAGGCGCCGTAGAGGCTTGGCCGGTTCAGGCCTGTCGCCGCGGAGAGATCATCCAGGGAGGTGGCCGCATAGCCGGTGTTCCAGAAGGCGGCGCGGGCCTGGTCAAGGGCCACGGCGGGATCGTAGGTGCGCGGCCGGCCGCGGGGGCGGGGCTCTATCTGTACCACTTCGAATCAAACCCCTGAGGCGATTAATTTACTACCGTTAAGGACTTTAATGCCTGGCGCCAGCAGGTATTTCGACCGCTCAGCGGTTGAGGAAATTGCCCGCCGCGCGAGCCTAATTATGTACTGTCTTGCATGAAAATATTGACGGCTCTTATTTTGTATCGGACGATATGTAAATCAACCGACCGGAGGCCGTCATGGACCTGTATTTCTCACCCCTCGCCTGCTCCCTCGCCTCGCGCATCACTGTCTATGAGGCGGGCGCGGAAGCCGATGTCGCCCTCCGGCGGGTCGACACCAAGACCCAAACAACCGCCGACGGTGCTGACTACCGCGCCATAAATCCCAAGGGGATGGTGCCGGCGCTGCGTACCCCGAGCGGAGGTATTCTCACCGAGAACGCCGCCATCCTGCCCTTCATCGCCGATCAGTTTCCGGGCGCGAACCTCGCCCCGGCCAGCGGCATCGAGCGCTCGCGCCTGACCCAGTGGCTCAGCTTCATTGGCTCTGAGCTGCACAAGACGGTGTTCACCCCCCTGCTGAGCCCCAAGGCCAATGACGGCGCCAAGACCTATGCCCGCGACGCCGCGCCCGACCGCCTGGCCTATCTCGACGCCCACCTGACGGGTCGTGACTATCTGCTGGACGGCTTCAGCGTCGCTGACGCCTACCTGACCGCCGTCCTCAACTGGGCCCAGTTCGTCGGCATCGACCTGAAGACCTGGCCCAATGTCGCCGCCTATTACGCCCGCGTCACCGCGAGGCCCCACGTGGCCCGCGCGATGAAGGAGGAGATCGGGCTCTTCCAGTCGGCGTAGGGCGCGTTTTTCCTCCCCCGTTTACCGGGCAGGGGGACCGGCGTGGCTGGTGGAGGGGGCAAGACCGGGTTCCGAGCTCGAAGCTCGCCCCCTCCCCCACGCCTGCGGCGCGGTCCCCCTCCCCCGTTCCACTCCGCATCACGGGGGAGGAAAGGCGCGGCGCTCTCCCTTGACCCAACCGCCAGGCTCGCGGGACAAGCGCTTACGGAATTCCGTATGACGTTGGAGAGACCCCGCTGACCGCTCCCATCCGCATCGCCATCGCTGGCGCCCTGGGCCGCATGGGACAGGCGATCGCCGCCGTGGTGGAG
>NZ_JANPJP010000314.1:0-3520 GCF_031425575.1 Phenylobacterium sp. | reverse complement strand
CCTGATCTACCGCGACGAGCTGGCCCAGGACTTCCAGGCGGTGTCGGGCCGCGAGATCCACAGCGTCATGCTGGACAGGAAGCGCAAGCGGCGGACGGAGCTGTTCATCGGCGAGGGCTACGCGCCGCTGCCCCGCGATCCGGTGACCGGGCAGCCTCCGAAGCCGAGGATGAAGAGCGCGGAGCAGCGGCTACTCCCCCTCTCCCGCTTGCGGGAGAGGGTAGGGTGAGGGCTCTTTCTGACGTGCCGTTGTTGCTCGCAAGCCGAGACGCGCAGCCCTGCTGCGCGCCCCCTCACCCTACCCTCTCCCCCTGAACGGGGAGAGGAGGAGACCGTTCAGCGCTTCCACACCGCCTTGAGCGCCGCCGTGCGGCCGCAGCCGACCTTGTAGGCGTTGTAGGCCGCCGGGTTCTTCTTGGCGTAGTCCTGGTGATAGGCCTCGCCCATGTGGAAGGTGGCGGCGGGCAGGATCTTCGTCGCCACCGGCTTGCCCAGCTCCCTGGCCACCTGGGCCTTCACCGCCTCGGCGGCCGCGCGCTCGGCCGGGTCGGACACAAAGACCGCCGTGCGGTAGGCCGGACCCTGGTCGCAGATCTGGCCGTTGGGGTCGGTGGGATCGATATTGTGGAAGAAGTTGGCCACCAGCAGGGAGTAGCTGGTCTTGGTCGGATCGTAGGTGACCTGGATGGCCTCCAGGTGGCCCTCGTGGTTCTCATAGGTGGGGCGGGTCGAGGCGCCGCCGGAATAGCCCACCACCACCGACCGGACGCCCTTGGCGCGTTCGATGTCGTGCTCGGCCGACCAGAAGCAGCCGCCGGCGAAGACCGCGGTCTTCAGGCCGCCGGCGGCAGGGGCGGCGTTTGCGGCCAGCAGGCTCACGGCGGCGACAGCGGCGAAGAGGGGCTTGTTCATGGGTCTACCTTGGTTGTCCTGTGAAGACATACGCAAGCCAGGACCCGGAGGTTTCACCGGCCCAAACACCGCTCATCCCGGTGAGCGGATCTAAAGCGCCACCTCGAACCTGGCTTCCGTCTTGGCGGTGATCTCCTCCAGCGTGACGCCGTCGGCGAGCGCCGTCAGGGTCAAGGGCGACTTGCCGCGGGCGATATCGAACACCCCGAGGTCGGTGATCAGCAGGTCCACGACGCGCGCGCCGGTGAGCGGCAGGGTGCAGGCGGTGAGCAGCTTGGGCGCGCCGGACTTCTCCACGTGGTCCATGACGACGACGACGCGCTTGACGCCGGCCACCAGGTCCATGGCTCCGCCCATGCCCTTCACCACCTTGCCCGGCACCATCCAGTTGGCCAGGTCGCCGGTCTGCGAGACCTGCATGCCGCCCAGGATGGACAGCGCGATGTGGCCACCGCGGATCATGGCGAAGCTATCGGCGCTGGAGAAGTAGGAGCTCTCCGGCAGTTCGGTGATGGTCTGCTTGCCGGCGTTGATCAGGTCGGCGTCCTCCTCCCCCTCGTAAGGGAAGGGCCCCATGCCCAGCATGCCGTTCTCGCTCTGCAGGGTGACGCTCATGCCGGCCGGGATGTAGTTGGCCACCAGGGTCGGGATGCCGATGCCGAGATTCACATAGAAGCCGTCGCGCAGCTCCTGGGCGGCGCGGGCCGCCATCTGTTCGCGGGTCCAGGCCATCTCAGACGCTCGCCTTCTGTTCGCGGGGCCGCGTGGTGACGCGCTCGATCCGCTTCTCGAATTTCGCGCCCTCGACGATGGCGTCGACATAGATGCCCGGGGTGTGGATGTTGTCCTTGTCGAGGCTGCCTATCGCGACCAGCTGCTCGACCTCGACGACGGTGACCTTGCCGGCGGTGGCCATCATCGGATTGAAGTTCCGCGCGGTCTTCCGGTAGATCAGGTTGCCCGCGGCGTCGCCCTTCCAGGCCTTGACGATGGAGAGATCGGCGGTCAGGCCGCGCTCCATGACGTACATCTCGCCGTCGAACTCGCGCACCTCCTTGCCGTCGGCCACCAGGGTGCCGACCCCGGTCTTGGTGAAGAAGGCCGGGATCCCGGCGCCGCCGGCGCGGATGCGTTCGGCCAGCGTGCCCTGGGGATTGAACTCCAGCTCCAGGTCGCCCGAGAGATAGAGCTGCTCGAACAGCTTGTTCTCGCCGACATAGGACGAGATCATCTTCTTGATCTGGCCGCTTTCCAGCAGGACGCCGAGGCCAAAGCCGTCGATGCCGCAGTTGTTGGAGACCACGGTGAGCCCCTTGGTCCCGCTCTCGCGGATCGCCGCGATCAGGTTTTCCGGGATGCCGCAGAGGCCAAAGCCCCCGGCCATGATGGTCATGCCATCGAACAGCCGCCCCGCTAGGGCGTCGACGGCGGATTTCTGTGTCTTGTCAGCCATGAACGCCCATTACGCCGCACTGCAACATTTGGGAACCGCGCATTCGGTTTTCGCGTGCACAAAACCGGGAACGCCGGTTCATAGTCGCGCTATGTCGCATCAGGAAACGAGGGCCGCCCGATGAACGGCGAGGGACTGCTGATCCAGGCGCTGGTCTATCTGACCGCGGGCGTCGTCTCGGTGCCCATCGCCAAGCGCCTCGGCCTGGGGTCGGTGCTGGGCTACCTGATCGCCGGCGTGATCGTCGGGCCCTTCCTGCTGGACCTGGTGGGGGAGCCCGCCGACGTCATGAAGTTCGCCGAGTTCGGGGTGGTGATCCTGCTGTTCCTGATCGGGCTGGAGGTGCGCCCGGCCCTGCTGTGGCGGATGCGGACGGCGATCTTCGGCCTGGGCGGCGGCCAGATGGCGGCGACCACCCTGGTGATGGCCGGGGCGGGCCTGGCCCTGGGCCTCGACTGGCGCACGGCGCTGGCGGCCGGCGCGGTGCTGGCCCTGTCGTCGACCGCCATCGTGCTGGCCAACCTGGAGGAGAAGGGCCTGCGCCAGGGGACCGTCGGCGAGGCGGTGTTCGGGGTGCTGCTGTTCCAGGACCTGGCGGTGATCCCGCTGTTCGCCTTGCTGCCGCTGCTGGCGGTGGCCGCGCCGGTTCACGAGGCGGCGGCGGCGGCTGGTCACGGCGCCAGCCTGCTGGACGCCATGGGCCTGCCCGGCTGGGCCAAGGCGCTGGCCATCCTCGGCGCGGTGGCCGCGGTGATCGGGGGCGGCCGCTATCTGGTGCGGCCGGTGTTCCGGTTTATCGCCCAGGCCCGCCTGCGAGAGATCTTCACCGCCACCGCCCTGCTGCTGGTGGTGGCGGTCGCGGCCCTGATGCAGACGGTGGGCTTGTCCCCGGCGCTCGGCGCCTTCCTGGCCGGGGTGGTGCTGGCCGAGAGCGAATTCCGGCGCGAGCTGGAGACCGACATCGAACCGTTCCGCGGCCTGCTGCTGGGCCTGTTCTTCATCACCGTGGGAGCCGGGTTGGACTTCTCGGTGATCGCCCGCCAGCCGGCGCTGCTGGCCGGGCTGGTGATCGGCATGATGGTGTTGAAGGCGGTCGCCATGTTCGGCGTGGGCGCGGTCTTCCGCATGCCGCGCCGGGAGGCGGGCACGACGGCG
>NZ_JANPJP010000313.1:0-9818 GCF_031425575.1 Phenylobacterium sp. | reverse complement strand
ACAGAAAGGGCGCGGAGGTGACTCCGCGCCTTGTCCGTCTCGGATGTCTGAGGCGGCTCAGCCGCCGCTGATCTTCTTGCCGACGTAGGCGCCCAACGCCAGGAACAGCACGAAGCCGATCACGGCGACGAAGAACAGCAGCTTGGCGACACCCGCCGCCGCGCCGGCCATGCCGGTGAAGCCAAGCGCGCCCGCGATCAGCGCGACCACGGCGAAAATCAGGGCCCATTTCAACATGTTGAACTCCAGCCAAAAAAGTCGGGATCTTGCTGGCTAAACGTCGGCCATGCCGTCGCGTTCCTGTCGCAGTCAGGCCGCCAGCAGGGGCAGAGCCTCTGGCGGCTGCATTCGGCCGCCGACCGGCGCTGTCTGTAGGCGACAGACGCCCGGGCCGGTCACGAACGGCACGTGAGCGGCGATGCAGGCTTCCAGCTCCACGCGGTTTCGGACGTTGGTGACCGCCGCCCAGATCTGCTTCTTGCGGTAGAGCCCCAGACGCTCGGCGAACCGGCGCAACACCGCGAGCCGCGCCCGCTGGTCGCCGCTGGGCAGGACAAGGGTGACGCTCGTGACGGCGTTGGGCGCGAGCTTCTCCACCTCGAAGCCGGGATCTTGCGTGCGCAGGTCGATATTGGTCACGTACTTCAACAGCGAGGCCCGGATCGTAGCCAGGGCCGTAAACGCCGGGTCGCGGGGCACATCATAGACCGCCGCCGCCAGCTGCCCCTTGGCGTCCCGAGGCAGGGTGGCGAGCATCTCCTCGTAGGCTGCGCGCTGGGAGGCGCGGACCATGTTGGAGTAGCAGATGGGCAGGTAGAGCATCGAATGGGGCCCGGGCCCCGCCAGCATCCGCGCCGCCACCGCTACGCAGTCGGCGTCGAAGGCCTGCGGATCGGCAGGCATGTGGTCGTCGCCCTCCACAAGGCTCAGATGGGTTCTCAAGTCCCCGGGGGTGGAACTGACAACGTCGCCGACAAATACGCTGCGCAGGGTGAAATAGATTCCCTGCACGCCATCGAGCGGCGGCATCGTCCGCTTGGCGGCCGCCTCGGCCATGTCCTCCAGGGCGGCCTGCTGGGTCACCCAGATCGGCCCCACCGGGCGGCGGGCCTCAGGCGGTTTGTCGGCCGGCTCCCGTTCGGTCGCCTCGATGCGGCTCAGCCGTCCACCGGGCGGCAGCAGGGAGGGATCAAGCAGGGCCGCGCTGACCGCCGCGTCGTCGAGGGCCGCGAAGGCCTGCACCGCCTCAGCCGAGCCCTCGAACAGCAGCAGACCTACCTTGCCGGCCTCATCGTCGCCCTCCCCGAACAGTTTGATCTGCAGATCGTCTCCCAGCCGCGCCAGTTCCTGGACGTCCAGCTCATCGGCGCGCGGATCGGTCAGCAGGAAGGAGTAGTGGGTCAGGGGCGCGAACTGGCGTGGCCACTGCCATTTGCCCTCGAGATAGATCCCCGAGAACTTCGCGACCAGCGGCCCGAGGACGGCCGGCTTCAGTCCCGTCTTCTCCGCATCGACCGCTACCCTCAGACACGCAACCGCCGTCACCGCACTCACTCCACCTGTTCTCCGACCATCTTGGCGCGTGAAAGTGTAAACACATCCTGCGATCGGCCTGCGGGCGTCAGCCGCGCCACCAACAGGACTTTCCTCGGTTCGCTCCGACGCGCTATGGAAGTTGACCATGGCCAAGAACCCGGAAAGCCCGCTCGAGCCCTTTAAACGCGCCCTCGCGAACGCCGCGCGCTCGCTGGCCGAGTCGCCAGATCTGGAGATCGTCTACTCCGGCGAAGGTCCCGTGCTGTCGGGCAATCGCGCGGTCTTGCCGCACCCGCCCCGCGACCTCACGCCCATGGACGCCGCGCGCATCCGCGGCCTGGCCGACCAGATGGCCCTGCGCATCTCGCACCACGACGCCCAGGTCCACGCTAAGATCCGGCCTGGTTCCGCCCTAGGCGCGCCGGCCTATGACGCCCTCGAACAGGTGCGCATCGAAGCCATCGGCTCCAATGCGCTCGGCGGCGTGCGGGAGAACCTGAAGGTCGTGCACGAGCAGGCCTGGCTGAAGCGCCCCTTCAATCCCGTCGACGCCCAGGCCAATCCGCCCATGGCCGAGATCGTCGCCCTGATGGCCCGCGAGCGGCTGACCGGGGTGGAGCCGCCGCCGAACGCCAAGCTGCTGGTGGACATGTTCCGCGATGAGATCGAGGCCCGAGCGGGCCAGGATCTCGACAAGCTGATCGACAAGATCGACGACCAGAAGGCCTACGCCAAGATGGCGCGCACCATCCTGCGCGACCTGTCCATGGGCGACGACCTCTCTGACGCGCCTGACCAGGCCGACCAGGACGAGGAAGACGGCGACGAGGGCGAGGCTGAGGCCGCCGAGGACGGCGACGAGGGCGATGGCGAGGGTCAGTCCCCGCAACAGGCTTCCATGGACGACAGCGAGGCGAGCCACAGCGAAAGCGAAGACGCCGACAGCCAGATGATGCAGGCTGAGGATGATCCCAACGCCGAGGATAGCGACGAGCCGCCGGAGCTGGGCGAAGGCGAGCAGCCCGCCCGCCCAGACCCCAAGGGCGACGCCAAGACCCCCACCTACAAGGTCTTCACCACCGCCAATGACGAGATCGTGGCGGCGGAGGAGCTGTGCGACGCCGAGGAGCTGACCCGGCTGCGGGCCTATCTCGACCAACAGCTGGCCAGCCTCTCCAGCGTGGTCGCCCGCTTGGCCAACAAGCTGCAGCGCAAGCTGATGGCCCAGCAGAACCGCTCCTGGACCTTCGACCTGGAGGAAGGGATCCTTGACGTCGCGCGCCTGACGCGGGTGATCACCGACCCCACCGCCTCTCTCGCCTTCAAGGAAGAAGAAGACACCGAGTTCCGCGACACGGTGGTCACCATCCTGATCGACAACTCCGGTTCCATGCGCGGCCGCCCGATCATGGTGGCCGCCGTCTGCGCCGACATCCTGGCCCGCACCCTGGAACGCTGCGGCGTGAAGACCGAAATCCTCGGCTTCACCACCCGGGCCTGGAAGGGTGGCACGAGCCGCGAGGACTGGCTGAAGGCGGGAAAGCCCGCCCAGCCCGGCCGCCTGAACGACCTGCGCCATATCATCTACAAGTCCGCCGACGCCCCCTGGCGCCGCGCCAAGCGCAACCTTGGCCTGATGATGCGCGAGGGGCTGCTGAAGGAGAACATCGACGGCGAGGCCCTGATGTGGGCGCACCAGCGGCTGATCGGCCGGACGGAAGCCCGCCGCATCCTGATGGTGATCTCCGACGGCGCGCCGGTGGACGACTCGACCCTGTCGGTGAACTCCGGCCACTACCTCGAGCGCCACCTGCGCGAGGTGATCGCCGAAATCCAGGACAAGAGCCCCGTCCAGCTGATCGCCATCGGCATCGGCCACGACGTGACGCGCTACTATCGTCGGGCTGTCACCATCGTCGATGTAGAACAGTTGGCCGGCGCCATCGTCGACCAGTTGGCCGAGCTCTTCCAGGAGGAGCCGCGCAAGGCCAACCGCAAGACCGCGGGCCTGCTGGCCCCGCCGCCCAACACGCAAGGCCCCCAGGGCGGCGCGACCCGGCGGTCCACGTTCAAGGAAGTCCGGAGAGCCGTGGCGTGAAACGACTGATCCTGGGAGCCGCGCTCGCCGCGCTCACCGCCTGCGCGCAGCCTTCCGCCCTGCCCAAGGGGCCGATGGCCGCAGGCTCCGGGATCACCATCACCGCCACGCCGGTCGCGCTCAATCCACAGGACCCGTCCCAGGATCGCATCGGCGACTTCGTCTATGCGGGCGGCCTGGTGCTCTCGTCGGACCAGACCTCGCGCTTTCACGGTCTGTCGGACCTGCGCGTCACGCGCGACGGCAAGCTGACCTCCATGAGCGACGAGGGCGACCTGCTGGAGACCCGCGTCCTGCTGGACAAGGCCGGCCGCCTGGTGGGCGTCGGTCCCGGCAAGCTGACGGTCCTCACCGGGCCGGACGGCAAGCCGCTGCAGGGCAAGAAGGAGGCCGACTCAGAGGGCCTGGCCGTCCTGCCCAACGGTGATCGCCTGGTCAGCTTCGAGGCCATCGACCGCATCCTGCTCTATCCGGCCAAGGGTGGCCCCGCGCGGGTTGTTCCTTCGCCGGTGGGCGCCGGCTTCCCCCCCAACGGCGGCATGGAGGCCCTGGCCTTTGATCCCGCCATCGGCCCCGACGGCTACATCACCGCCGGTGAGGACTCCGGCGAGACCTGGACCTGCCGCCTCAGCGTGGCCTGCGTGAAGGGTCCCACCCTGGAGAAGCCGCCTGAGTTCGGCGTGGTGGCGGTCGACAGGCTGGCCGACGGGAAGACCGCCTGGCTGTTCCGCGCCTGGGACCCGGTGCGCGGCAGCCGCATCACCCTGAAGATTGTCGGGCCTGCCGGCGAAGTGGCCCGCTTGGACATGGCCAAGCCCCTGACCGTCGACAATCTCGAGGGCGTATCGGCGGTGCCCGGCAAGGACGGCGCGATCCGATTCTACCTGCTCTCCGACGACAATTTCTCCAATTCCCAGAAGACCATCCTGCTGGCTTTCGACTGGAAGCCCGCGAATTAATTTTCAGAAGCGGGATGCGGGCGGAAAACCGGTTCCCACTTTTCCTCATCCCGCTGAGCGAGGCGCCATCATGAGCCAGACCGAGATCGCCCTTCCCACTCCGGAGGGCGACGCGCGCGCCTTCGTGTTCAAGCCTGACACGGGCGCGGGCCCCTGGCCCGCCGCCATCATCGCCATGGACGCCCCGGCCATCCGTCCCGCCCTGTTCGAGATGGGCGAGCGCCTGGCCTCCGCCGGCTATTATGTGCTGCTGCCCGACCTGTTCTGGCGCGCGGGCCCCTACCCGCCCCTGGACATCGCCGCCGCCCGCGCGGGCGACAAGGCGGCCGGCGAGCTGTTCGCCAAGCTGCGGGCCAGCACCGGCGCGGGCCGGCAGATGACTGACGTGAAGGCCTGCCTCGACTTCATCGACGCCGATCCGGCCGCCAAGCCGGGTAATGTGGGAATCACCGGCTACTGCATGGGCGGCTCCATAGCCCTGCGCGCGGCTGGAACCTATCCGGACCGGATCGGCGCGGCGGCCTCTTTCCACGGCGGCGCCATGGCCACCGACGACGAGCGCAGCCCCCACCTGCTGGCGCCTGCGATCAAGGCCAAGGTTCTGGTGGCGGGCGCCATCGAGGACCGCAGCTATGACGAGGCCCAGAACACCCGGCTCACCAAGTCCCTGAGCGAGGCGGGCGTGGACGCCGAGGTGTCCATCTGGGAAGGCTGCAAGCACGGCTGGGTGCCCACCGACATGCCCGTGCACAATCCCGAAGGGGCCGAGCGCCACTGGCGCGAACTGGTCGCCCTGTTCGATGAGACCCTGAAGTAGAGCCCCCTCATCCGCTCATCCCGGCGAAGGCCGGGACCCAGATACATCCACCGCTCTGAGGATTCTTGGCGCAGGTCGTGACCTACGACCTGGATCCCGGCCTTCGCCGGGACGAGCGGGTAGAAAAGAAAAAGGCCGGCGTCACCGCCGGCCTTTTCCAAATCTGCTTGTCGCTGCGCTTAGGCGGCGGCGGCCGGCGCTTGCGCGGCGAGCTTGGCCTTCAGCTGGCGCTTGATCTTCAGGGCGCGGGGCGAGAGCTGCTCGTCCTTGGCCTTGACCAGGAAGACGTCCAGGCCGCCGCGGAAATCCAGGGTGCGGCGAGCCGCATTGGAGATGCGCAGCTTGAAGGTCTGACCCAGGGCGTCCGACTGCAGGCTGGCAGGGGCCAGGGCCGGCAGGAAGCGGCGCTTGGTCTTGATATTCGAGTGGCTCACATTGTTGCCGACCATGGGGCCGATACCGGTGAGTTCGCAACGACGCGACATGGCTTAAGACCTAAGCGAGAAAGAGTGACGGCGGGCGGACCCGCGCGAGAGCGGGCGATATAGTCGAAGGTAAGCGGCGGCGTCAAGGCGGAGCCGCCTTTCAGACCGCTTCATCGCGCTTTCCTGTCGCCACGCCAAACAGCCGGCGCTCCGACCGTCTTGTGTCCGCAAGACCTTCGGATACAATACCTTGTAGGGAACAAATCCCGAATCGGGCCGAGTCAGCGATTCGGTCCTGATTCGTTGCGGCCACGTTCCGCCGCCTTCCCTTGCGCATTAACCCACCCGGTTTCCGTCAGTGGCGGGAAGGCTCCGCTTCCCCTAGCCTGGGCTGCAAATCACCCGCAGGGGTGGATCGGACTTGGCAGGGATGGGGACGCCGACATGATGACGATGCGATCGGGCCTGCTGTGCGCCAGCGCCCTTGCCGGGCTGCTCACTCTCAACCCAGCCCAGGCCCGGGCCCAGGACGCCGAGGTTTCCGAGATCGTGGTCACCGGCAGCCGGATCGCCCGCAAGGACTATGTCTCCGAAAGCCCCATCGTCACGGTGGGCCAGGACCAGATCGCCGCCGTCGGCATGGTGACGATCGAGAACACCCTGAACCAGCTGCCGCAGTTCACGCCCTCCAACGGCTCGGGCACCAACACCACCAACTTCGTCACCACGCCCGGCCAGGCCTACGCCAACCTGCGGGGCCTGGGGCCCACCCGCACCCTGGTGCTGATCGACGGACGCCGGGTCGTGGCGGGAAATCCCAACGCGGTCGTGGACCTCAACACCGTGCCGACCTTCCTGGTGGACACGGTGGAGACCATCACCGGCGGCGCCTCGGCGGTCTATGGCTCGGACGCCATCGCCGGCGTGGTGAACTTCAAGCTGAAGCGCAATTTCGAAGGCCTGCAGGTCGACGCCCAGTTCGGGGCCACCGAGCAGAACGACGCCGGCCAGCTGACGGCCTCGGTGGGCTGGGGCCACAACTTCGCTGACGGCCGCGGCAACCTCGCCTTGGCGGCCACATACGACAAGCGCGAGGGCCTGCTGGCCTCCGACCGGAACTGGTCGGCGGTAGGCTATTCGATCCTCACCACCGGCCTGACGCCGTCCGGCGCGGCGACGATTCCCGACGGACGCTTCGACCCGGCCTCCAACGCCGGCGGCGCGGCCAACCTGCCGAGCCAGGCGGCGATGAACGCGGTGTTCGGCGCCTATGGGTTTGCGCCCGGCACAGTGGCACGGGGCGCCAGCCTCAGCTTCAACGCCGACGGCAGCCTGTTCTCCACCGCCCCGGTGAACAACTACAAGGGCGTGCGTGACCCAGAGTTCTCGCCCACCAGCTACACCTTCAACAGCGCCACCTACCGCTATCTCAACCTGCCCCTGGAGCGCTGGAGCCTCTACGCCTCGGGCCGCTATGACCTCACCGACGGCCTCGAGGCCTACGGCACGGCCAGCTACACCACCTATGATGTCTCGCGGCAGCTGGGCCCCGCCTCGGCCAGCGACGGCGCCTTCCCGGGCCCCGACATCGTGGTCCCGGTGACCAACCCCTTCATCCCCACCGACCTGCGCACCCTGCTCGCGTCGCGGACCGACCCGACCGCGGCCTTCTATCCCCGACGCGCCTTCAACGAGGTGGGCGGCAGGCTCTCCAACAACACCTATGAGACGATGCAACTGGTGGCGGGCCTTCGCGGAGCCCTCCCAGTCAAAGATTGGAAATGGGACCTCTACGCCAGCTACGGCCAGATGGATCACACCGAGGACCAGTTCGGAAATGTCAGCCGGGCCGCCATGCGCACGTTGACCTTCGCCCCCGATGGCGGCGTCAACCTCTGCGGTGGATTCAACATCTTCGGGGCCGGCAAGGTCAGCCCCGGCTGCGCGACCTATATCGCCCGCGAGGTCACCAACGCCACGACCATCAAGCAGACCGTCGTCGAGGGATACACGACCGGCAGCCTGATCGACCTGCCCGCGGGAGCGCTCAAGTTTTCGGCCGGCGCCCAGTATCGCAAGGACGACTTCGACTATTCACCCGACCTGCTGCTGCGGGGGCCCGATATCGTCGGCTTCAACCCGGCGGTCCCGGTCAGCGGCGACATCACCTCCAAGGAGGTCTACGCCGAGCTGCTGTTCCCCGTGCTGGCCGACCTGCCGTTGATCGAGAGCCTGGACGTGACGCTAGGCGGCCGGGTCGCCGACTATTCCACCACCGGCCAGGTCAGCGCCTACAACGCCGACCTCACCTGGAAGCCGGTCTCCAGCCTGCTGATCCGCGCCGGTTATCAACGCGCCGTCCGCGCGCCCAACATCGCAGAGCTGTTCTCGCCCCGGTCCGTGGGCTTTGTGGGCATCGGCTCACCGGGGATTGGCACCACGGCGGGCGACCCCTGTGACGTGCGCACCTCGTTCCGCAACGGCGCGAGCGCGGCGGCGGTGCGCAGCCTGTGCCTGTCGCAGGGCGTGCCCGCCGCGATCATCGACACCTTTAACCAGGCCTCGACCCAGGTGGAGATCGTGGGCGGCGGCAATCCCAACCTTACCGAGGAGACCGCCGAC
This sequence comes from Phenylobacterium sp., assembly GCF_031425575.1. Lineage (GTDB taxonomy): Bacteria > Pseudomonadota > Alphaproteobacteria > Caulobacterales > Caulobacteraceae > Phenylobacterium. Next base: position 1,361 of record NZ_JANPJP010000313.1, on the reverse strand, counting down.
AGCGTCACGGCCGGGGCGGTCTGGACGCCCGCGGTGGACGCGCCCTTCCTGCGGCGGTTCAGCGTCAGCCTGGACTACTACAAGATCGAGGTGGCCGACGTGGTGGGAACCATCGGCGTCCCGACCATCCTGGCCTCCTGTTTCAACGCCGACGGATCGAACCCTGCCCTCTCTAACGCCAACTTCTACTGCAGCCAGTTCACCCGCCTGGGTTCGGGCCAGATCACGGGAGTCGCCCAGACCCAGGTGAACCTGGCCTCGGTGAAGACCTCGGGGATCGACGCCCAGGTGGACTGGGGCTTTGATCTCGCCGATCTCGGCCTGCCGGAGCGCGCCGGAACCCTGGCCCTCAACCTGGTCGTCACCAGGCTCGACAGCTTCGAGCGCCAGGCGCGGCCCAACGCGGCCTTCGTCGACTTTGCCGGGACCGTCGGGGCCGACCTCTCGGGCGGCGCCCTGCCGGAGTGGAAGTCGGTGCTGTCGACCACCTGGTCGGTCGGGCCCGTGCGGACAACTTTGCGCTGGCGCCACATCGCGGCCATGACCGACGCCCGCAGCGTGCCCACCTTCAGCCCCACGGCGGTGAACACGCCCGACTACGACGTCTTTGACCTGTCGGGATCCTGGAAGGTCGACCACCGGGTGACCCTGCGCGCCGGGGTGAACAACCTGGGCGACAAGGACCCGCCCTACTTCACCAGCTACCCGAACTCCAACACCGACCCGTCGAGCTTCGACATCCTGGGGCGGCGGTTCTTCGTGGGGATCAACGCGAAGTTCTAGGTTCGCTCGGTCAGCAGCAGGTGCTGGATCAGCATGATGGTCTTGGCGTCGACGATGACGCCGTCCGTGACCATCTGCAGGGCGTCGGTGAGGGGGACCTCCAGCACCTCAATGTCCTCGCCTTCGCCCGCGTGGCCGCCGCCGGCGCTGACCTTGTCGGCCGGTGAGTAGCGGGCGGTGAAGAAGCTGAGCTGCTCGGTGACGCTGCCTGGGCTCATATAGACCTTGAAGACCGGGGTGACCGACGAGAACCGGTAACCCAGCTCCTCCTCGGCCTCGCGCTTGATGGCGGTCTCCGGATCGTCGGCGTCCAGCAGACCGGCGGCGGCCTCGATCAGCGGCTCGGGATGGCCGGTGACATAGGCGGGAATGCGAAACTGCCGGGTCAGCAGCACGGTCCCCCGCGCGGGGTCGTAGGGCAGGATCACCGCCCCATTGCCGCGGTCGTAGGTCTGGCGGACCTGGGTCTCCCAGGCGCCGTCGCGGCGACGATAGTCGAAGGTCACCCGTTTCAGCGTCGCCCACTCTTCGGAGAGGGTGTGGAAGGCGAGGTTGCGGACCTGGTCGCTCATTTGGTC
>NZ_JANPJP010000312.1:0-2195 GCF_031425575.1 Phenylobacterium sp. | reverse complement strand
GCCGGACTGACGATCGCCGCAGAGGCACCGCCGGCGACACGGAACGTCGAGGGGAGCACCGCCTCGGGGGGATCAGCGACCTCGACAGCCTCGTTGGGCTCGCGGGCTACGGGAGGACGTTTCTGGGGACGGGGCATCGCTGCGGTCTCTCCACGAAAGACTCAATCTTGATCCCCCGAACTCTAACAAATCCTCTCTGCGCAGAGCTCCGGCACTAAACGATCCTTTACGGTTGAACCCCGCGCCTCAGACCGTCAGCTCCGCCACCTTCGCCACCCCGGCCGCCTCGAGCGCCGCGATCAACTCCGCCACCGTCGCCTCCAGCTCCGCGGCGTCCCGCCCGCGCATCACCAGGTTCGAGCCATAACCGCCCTCGCCGTAGAAGGGGTAGCTCCCCAGGCTCATACCCGGATGCGCCTTGGCCACCGCCTCCAGCGGCGCGGCGATCACGCCTTCGCCCGAGCCTTCCACCCTAACCGTGCGGCTCAACACCACCGCACCGCCCTTCAGCCGATGACCCACGTCCTCCAGCATGCCGCGCATGATCTGCGGCACGCCGGCCAGCACAAAGACATTGCCGATGGTGAAGCCGGGCGGGCCCTGGACCGGGTTCTTCACCAGATCGCCGCCCACCGGCACCCGCGCCATGCGCCTCCGGGCCGCGTTGGGTTCGGCGCCCCACCGGGCGGTCATCATGGCGATGATGTCGGGGTGTTCGTAGAGCTCGACCCCGAAGGCGGCGGCTACCGCATCGGCGGTGATGTCGTCGTGGGTGGGGCCGATGCCGCCTGTGGTGATGACATAGTCGTAGCGGGTCCGCAGGGCGTCCAAGGCGGCGATGATATCTTCATGCACGTCGGAGACGGTGCGGGCCTCCAGCAGGTCCACCCCATGGACGCCGAGATAGAGCGCGATGTCACGCAGGTTGGTATCCTGGGTGCGGCCCGAGAGGATCTCGTCGCCGATGATCAGCACCGCGGCGGTCACCGCCCCCTGCCCCGCCGGACTACCCATCGCCGCTCTCCTCGCCTAGATCAGGTTTCCGCTTAGCGTATCGGACGAGCCGCGCCCATGGACTTCGACCAACCGCTCGTTCGTGGCCGCCTGGTCAGCCGTTACAAGCGGTTCTTCGCCGATGTGGTGGTGGACGACGGGACGGAGCTGACCACCCACTGTCCGAACCCCGGCGCCATGCTGGGGCTGAACACCCCGGGCTTCCCCGTCTGGATCTCGACGTCGGACAATCCCAAGCGCAAGCTGGCCCACACCCTGGAGATCGTCGAGGTCGACGGCGGTCTGGTGGGGATCAACACCATGCACCCCAACCGGCTGGTGGCCGAGGCCCTGGACCTGGGCCTGATTCCGGAGCTGGCCGGCTACGCCTCCATCCGCCGCGAGGTGAACTACGGGGTCGCCAGCCGCATCGACTTCCTGCTGGAGAGCCCGGGTCGCCCGCCCTGCTGGCTGGAGGTCAAGAACAGTCACCTGAAGCGCACCGGGACCCTGGCCGAGTTCCCCGACTGCGTGGCGGCCCGCTCGCTGAAACACCTCGGAGAGCTGAAGGCCATGGCCGCCCAGGGCCACCGGGCGGTCATGCTGTTCGTGATCCAGCGCACCGACTGCGACGCCTTCGCCGCCTGCGCCGAACTCGATCCCAAATACGCCGCCGGCCTGATCGACGCGGCGAAGGCGGGGGTTGAGGTTTTGTGCTATGCTTGCCACATCGGTGCGGACGCCATCCGCATCACCCACGCCATCCCCTGGCGCGACGCCCCCACCGTCGCGGAGTAACGAGCATGACCCTGACCGACGTCCTCGAGGCCGAGACCCGCACCGGCGAGATCCGCCTCCATGGCCCGGAAGGATTCGACGGCATGCGCGCCGCCGGCAAGCTCGCCGCCGAGTGCCTGGACATGCTGACGCCGCACGTCGTGCCCGGCGCCGTCACCGACGACCTGGACCGCATGGCCCGGGAATTCATTCTCGATCACAAGGCCCTGCCCGCCTGCCTGGGCTATCGCGGCTACACCCGCACGGTCTGCATCTCGGTCAACCACGTAGTCTGCCACGGCATTCCCAGCGAGCGGGCCCTGCGCGAGGGCGACATCGCCAATATCGACGTCACCGTCATCGTCGACGGCTGGCACGGGGATCACAGCCGCATGTACGGCGTCGGCGCGATCGCCCCGCGCGCC
>NZ_JANPJP010000311.1:0-7301 GCF_031425575.1 Phenylobacterium sp. | reverse complement strand
CCAGCGCGGCGTGGCCCAGGACGCCCAGGATACAGGCGGTGACCAGGGCGGTCGCCGCCTGGCCCCGCATCAGCAGGTAGGCGCCGGTCAGCCCGGCGGCCGCCAGCAGGGCGCCCGTGACCATGGCCGCGGCGAGGTCGGAGGTGTCCCCGTACTCGGCCATCAGATAGCCCACCCCGACCGCCAGGAGCAGGCCCACCAGCGCCGACAGGCCGGCCCCGGTCCAGCGCACGCGGTCGCCCAGGGTCTCGCGCAAGGCGGCTGCGGCCAACCAGGCCAGGGCGCCAAAGGTGGGCAGGGTGTAGTGCACCAGCTTGGTGGGCGTCAGCTCGAAGACCAGGAAGGCCGGGATCAGCCAGGCCAGCGCGAATCGCACGCCCGGCTCGGCGCGGTTGCGCCATCCGAACACCAGGGCCGCCGGGAGCAGCAGGGCGGCCGGGAAGAACAGCAGCGGGGTCGCCAGGGTGTGATAGCCGGGAGGCGCGCCGTGGCTCTCCTGGCCGCCCGCCAGCTTGGGCGCCAGATCGCCCACCACCGCGGCGCTCCAGAATCCGCCGTCGGTGGCCACCGTGACCGCCCAGGCCCAGGGCCCAATGATCGCGGCGAACAGGATGAGGCCCCAGCTCCAGCCCAGGCGTTTCAGCCACGGGGCCTTGCGGTCCCAAATCCAGAGGGTCGTGGCGGTGAGGACCACCACCATCAGGCCCACCGGCCCCTTCACCAGCACGGCCACGGAGAGGCCCAGCCAGAACAACAGCCGCGTCAGCCGTCCGGCCGGCGCGCCGTTGAGACTGCCGGCATAGATTCGCGCCAGGGCCGCCAAGGCCAGGGTGGTTGTCCCCGCCAGCACCGCATCGGTCTTGGCGATGAAGGCCTCGGACGACAACAGCAGGGTCGAGGCGAACAGGCCACCCGCAAGCAGGCCTGTGGGGCCGCCAAAGAACACCGCCGCGCCCCAGGCGCAGGCCGCGGCGGCCAGCATCGCCCCGAGCAGCGAGGGAATCCGGTAGGCCCAGATGTCCCGCGCCTCCGATTGCGACAGCAGGGCCACAGAGCCGGCCTGCATCCAGTAGATGCCGACCGGCTTCTTGAACCGGGGCTCGTCCTGGAACCGGATCACGACGAAGTCGCCGGTCTCCAGCATCTGGGCCGTCGCCTGGGCGAAGCGTGATTCGTCACGATCCAGCGGCGGCACGGCGAAGACGCCGGGCAGGCCCGCCAGCAAGGCGATCAGGGCGGCCAGGGCCGGCCCACGCCAACCCCGGCTCCAACGTTCGATGAAGCCGTCCAGAGTCATGAGCGCTTGAATAGCACGATCCTTCCAGGCGCCGACTTTTCCGGTAAGGAGAGGGCATGGCCATATCCGCAGCCTCAGCGCCCGACATCTCCGTGGTGGTTCCCGTCTTCGACGAGGAGGGCGCCGCGCCCGGCCTGGCGCGGGAGATCGCCGCCGCCTTCGCCGGCCGCAATTTCGAGATGGTCTTTGTCGACGACCGCTCGCGGGACGCCACGGTGGCCGCCCTCACCGCCCTAAAGTCCGAGCTGCCCCAACTCCGCGTCCTGAGCCATCGGTCCAATTCCGGTCAGAGCCGCGCCATCCGCACCGGCATACTGGCGGCGCGCGGGTCCATAATCGTCACTCTTGACGGCGATGGGCAGAATGATCCCGCCGACGGCCCCAAGCTGGTGGACGCCCTGCTCGCCGGTCCTGCCGATCTCGCGCTTGTGGGCGGCGAGCGCGTCAAGCGCCAGGATAGCCAGGGCAAGAAGATCGCCTCGAAGTTCGGCAATGGCGTGCGCAAGCGCATGCTGAAGGACACCGCCAACGACACCGGCTGCGGACTGAAAGCATTCCGCCGCGAAGCCTTTCTGCGACTGCCCTATTTCGATCATATCCACCGCTACATTCCGGCCCTGATGATCCGCGAGGGCTATCAGGTGGATTTCCGGCCGGTGAACCACCGCCACCGCCAGACCGGCGCGTCGAAATACACCAACTTCGGCCGGTTGATGGCCTCGGTCTCCGACCTGTTGGGGGTGATGTGGCTGCAGACTCGGTCGCGCAATCCGGGCGGGGCCGACGAGGTCTAGCCGCCTCGGCTAGGCGAAGCGTCTTTGCGGTGGCCGCCAAGTCGGCTAACCCTGGTGTATCGCCGGGGGGCCGGCCAAGGGGGTTTCCGCGATGTTCGCCGCGTTTCCGCTGCTGCTTCTGCCGGTGCTGGTCTACAATCTGATCGCGCTCACCTTGACTGGGGGCTTCTCAGCCTTCGACGCTTCAACGCGGATGAGCGAGGAGCTCTTCATCATCCAGATGACCTCGCGGGCCGCCTGGCCTGTGAGTCTCGGCGACCTTCTGCTGGCCGCGGCCCTGGTGGTGCTGTTCATCGAGCTGTTGAAGTCGACCACTAGCCGACGGATCGCCATCGTCAATCACTCGCTGTCGATGATCCTGTTCATCGTCTGCCTGGTGGAATTCCTGCTGGCGCCCGCTTTTGCGACCTCCACCTTCTTCCTGTTGACGATCATGGTGCTGCTGGACGTGCTCGCCGGCTTCATCGTCACCATCGTCTCGGCCCGCCGGGACGTGGACTTCAACCCCGACGCCATCTGATCAGACCTAGGTGAGGGCCGTGAAGATCAGGGCCACCACGGCGACGTCGAACATGCGGATAATTGCGAACATGGGGCGCCCCGTTGGGATGGTTACCCAATCGTTCAAGCAAGACCGGCGCCAGAGCCGGGGCGGCTGATGGCTCTCTTCTTCGACGCGGCCTGGTTCGACGCGAGGCTGGCCGAACGCGGCCTCTCAAGGCGCGTGATGGCCGCCGCTGCAGGAATGAGCGAGGCCGATCTCACCCTGGTGTTCAAGGATCAGCGGGAGCTGTCGGCCGCCGAGGTGGCGGCCTTCGCCGAACTGCTGGGCGTCACTGCGGCTGAGATCGCCCGGCAGGCGGGGGTGTCGACGCCCGTCCCCGGTGGCGGGCCCGACGCGCGGATCACGGCGCTGGAACGGCGAGTGGCGGCGGTGGAGGCGGAGTTGGCGCGGCTCAGGCGCTAGATCTCGGTCTTGCCGATGGAGCCCTTGCGGGTGCGGCGGTCAGCCTTGCCGGACCATTCGGTGGCGCCATAGACACTTCTTGCCGCGCCAAGCGTCTCGGGTCCGCCGCGCAGTCCGCGCCTCTGGCCGTCCTGGCCCATGAGCTGGGCGCTGAAGACGCTGGCGCCCTCGGCCGAACGGTCGGGAATCGGGCGCACCGGCTCGCCGGCGACGATCGCCGGGACGCTGCGGTCCTCGCTGTCTTGGATATCCTCGGAGTCTTCCGTCCGCGCCCGTTGGGCTCGGCGGGCCTGGGCGGCTCTGCGAATGGGGTCGATCGGCGAGGTCATGACGATCTGATCCTGACCCCGCCTTCGTTAAAAAACTGGAGCGTCAGGTCTTCGAGATCAGTTTCTCGATCTGGGCCTGCATCTCCTCCATCCGCCGCTTCATCTCGTCCAGGGCCGGGTCGGCCGCCGGAGCGGGGGCGGGCTCGGGCGGCCGCGAGGCCGCCGTGGGCTCGTCGGTGCGCGTGTAGGCGAAGGGCGAGAACATCTTCATGGCCCGGTCGAACAGGGCCAGGTTCTGGCGGATCTGGTCGTCATAGACCCCGATCCCGGCGCCTTGGCCCAGGGTCGAGAACTGGGTGCGCATCCGCTCCTGCTGCTCGGCGAAGGACGAGAGTGACAGTTCCAGATAGGACGGCAGGAAAGCCTGCATAGAGTTACCGTAGAAGCCGATCAGCTGACGCAGGAACTGGATGGGCAGCAAATTCTGCCCCTCGCGCCCTTCCTCTTCCACGATGATCTGGGTCAGCACCGAGCGGGTGATGTCCTCGTTGGACTTGGCGTCATAGACCACGAAGTGGACGCCCTGCTTGACCATGTCGGCCAGGTGTTCGAGCGTCACATAGGAACTCGAGGCGGTGTTGTAGAGCCGCCGGTTGGCGTACTTCTTGATGACCACCCGGTCTTCGTTGGACTTGCCGCTGTTACCCTGAGCGTCCGCCATCCCAAATCCTTCTTTGAACCCGCCTCCCGCGGCGCGCCCCTATCTTGCGGCGCAGTATCGCGGATGCGAGCGCGTTCGCAAAGCGCGCTGCGGTGGAAGACGAACGATTTCACCCCCTTGCTCATTGGGGAGGGGTTCTCGATAGATAGAGGTTCAAGCGCTTGAAGGAGCCCGCCATGTCCGACGTCGTCATCGTCTCGGCCGCCCGCACCCCGGTCGGATCGTTTAATGGGGCGCTCGCCGCCCTTCCGGCGCATGAACTGGGCAGGATCGCTATCCAGGCCGCCATCGAGCGCGCGGGCATCACCGCCGCCGACGTGGAGGAGGTGATCATGGGCCAGGTGCTGCAGGCCGGCGCCGGCCAGGGCCCGGCCCGCCAGGCCTCCATCAACGCCGGCATCCCGCAGGAGAGCCCCGCCTGGAGCCTCAACCAGCTCTGCGGCTCGGGCCTGCGCGCGGTGGCGCTGGGCGCCCAACAGATCGCCGACGGCTCAGCCGGCATCGTCATCGCCGGCGGCCAGGAGAGCATGAGCCAGTCGCCGCACGCCTCGCAACTGCGCACCGGCACGAAGATGGGCGACACCACCTTCGTCGACACCATGGTCAAGGACGGGCTGCTGGACGCCTTCCACGGCTACCACATGGGTCAGACCGCCGAGAACATCGCCTCGCGGTGGCAGATCACCCGGGGCGAGCAGGACGCCTTCGCCGTCGCCAGCCAGAACAAGGCCGAGGCCGCCCAGAAGGCCGGCAGGTTCGCCGGTGAGATCGCGCCGGTCACCATCAAGGGCCGCAAGGGCGACACCATCGTCGACCAGGACGAATACATCCGCCACGGCGCCACCCTCGACAGCGTCTCGGGCCTGCGCCCGGCCTTCAACAAGGAAGGCTCGGTCACTGCGGCCAACGCCTCGGGCCTCAATGACGGCGCCGCGGCCCTGGTGTTGATGAGCGCCGAGGAAGCCAAGAAGCGCGGCCTGAAGCCGCTCGCCCGGATCGCCTCCTGGGCCTCGGCCGGCGTCGATCCCGAGATCATGGGCACCGGCCCGATCCCCGCCAGCCGCAAGGCCCTGGAAAAGGCCGGCTGGTCGGTGGGCGACCTTGACCTCATCGAGTCCAACGAGGCCTTCGCCGCCCAGTCGATCTGCGTGGTCCGCGACCTGGGTCTCGACCCGGCAAAGGTGAACGTCAACGGCGGCGCTATCGCCATCGGCCACCCCATCGGCGCCTCGGGCGCCCGCATCCTGACCACCCTGCTGCACGAGATGAAGCGGTCGGGGGCCAAGAAGGGCCTGGCGACGCTGTGCGTCGGCGGCGGGATGGGCGTGGCCATGTGCGTCGAGCAAGTCTAGCGGCTCACGATCACCCAACGCCGGAGCAACCGGCGCGGGCTTAAAGTTTAGGGAGAAACGGGAATGGCGAGAGTCGCATTTGTCACGGGCGGAACCCGGGGCATCGGCCGGGCGATCTGTGAGCGTCTGAAGGCCGACGGCATGAGTGTCGCGGCCGGCTACTCCGGCAACGAGGAGGCCGCCGCCGCCTGCGCCAGGGAGCTGGGCGTGATGGTGGTGAAGGGCAATGTCGGGAACTTCGAGGACTGCGAGCGGGCGGTGAACGTCGTGATGGCCGAGCTGGGGCCCATTGACGTGCTTGTCAACAACGCCGGCATCACCCGCGACGGGGTCTTCCACAAGATGAAGCCCGAGCAGTGGTCCGAGGTCATCCGGGTCAATATGGACAGCGTCTTCAACATGACCCGCCACGTGATCGAGGGCATGCGCGAGCGCGAGTGGGGCCGGATCATCAACATCTCGTCGATCAACGGCCAGAAGGGCCAGATGGGCCAGACTAACTACTCCGCCGCCAAGGCTGGCGTCATCGGTTTCACCAAGGCCCTGGCCCTGGAAAACGCCCGCAAGGGGGTGACGGTCAACGCCATCGCGCCCGGCTATATTGACACCGAGATGGTGCAGGCGGTGCCCGAGAACGTGCTGGCCTCGATCATCAGCCAGATCCCCGTGGGCCGGCTGGGCAAGGGCGAGGAGATCGCCGACATGGTGGCCTTCCTGGCCGGGGAGCACGCCGGCTACGTCACCGGCTCGACCCTGTCGCTCAATGGCGGCCAGTACATGGCGGGGTAGGGCGCCCGCGCCACACCCCGGGGATCAAGGCGTTTGAAGCTTGAGCCTAGGCCTATTGGCGTCCAAAAAGCGCCCCAGTCGTCGAGCATCACAACCCCCTGATGAGAAGCGAAACCCCGGCGCCTGCCTGCAAGCTTGCCTTCGTCACGGCCCTGGCCGTGGCGGGGCTGGCTGGTCCGGCCTGGGCCGGGCCCGCCGACAATCTGCGCGAGAGCCTGTTCGGGCAGCCCCCGGCGGCGGGGCGCAACCCGTCGCCGCCGGTCGCCCGCTATGTCAGCCAGGAAGGCGACGTCTTCGTCCTCGACCGCAGCCAGAACCGGCCGCTGCTGAAGTTCCAGGACAGCCCCGAGGTCTGGGCGCTGAGGCCCCAGCCCGCGCCGCGAGGCGACATCATCTACAAGAACGACCTGGGCGAGCCGGTGCTGCGCGCCACCCGCCTGGGGGGCCTGACCCTGTTCACCGAGGACCGACCCGGCGGCACGGCCGCGGCCCTGGCCGGGGGCGGCCCGGCCATCCGGCTGCCGGCGCTCGGACCCCAGCAGCTGCTGGAGCGCCTGGCCCAGGCCAGCGCCCGGGCGACCCGGGCGGCGCGGCGGCTGATCCCCTTCGAGGCCGACGCCTCGCCCGCCTCCTCGGCCCTGGTGGCCGACGCGGCCCTGGTGACCTCGGAGGCGGTGATCCGGATGTCCAAGCGGCCTGGCGGCCCGGCCCTGATCGCCCGCTTCAGCAAGGTCAAGCTGGTGGAGGGGCACAGGCCCAGCGCCACGGTGCAGCAGGGGGTCATGCGCATCACCATCACCCCCCATGACGGCCTGGCCGGGCGTCCCTCCTCCGACCGGATCATGGCGGCGGCCGGCAGCCGCTGACCTGGTGACGGCCGCGGAGGGAAGAGACCGCCTTTCCGCGGCCCCGACACGCCAACCGATCCTTATGCCATAAGGGCCCGGGCCGGCCGACATGGGCCAACAGGTGACCGTCGAGGTCCCGCCAAGTGCGGCTGCGCCTAGCCCTTGAAGGCGTCCTTGGCCGCGCGCACCGCGCCGAAGGCCTCGTGCGGCGCCATGCCGGGCATCAGCAGGGGCGCGCGGAGGAAGGGGTTGGTGGCCTTCTCC
>NZ_JANPJP010000310.1:0-2827 GCF_031425575.1 Phenylobacterium sp. | reverse complement strand
GTCTGGGGCGCGGTCTGGCCGTAGAGGATGGCGTCCCGAACCCCGCTCCAGGCCTGCACCGGTTGGGGCGGACGGAAACGGTTGGCGCCGTCGGTGGGCGCGCCATAGGGGATGCCCCGGAAGATCGAGACGCCGCGGAACCGCTCGCCCCGCACCTTGCCGGTCGCCGTCTCGACCACGGCACCTGAGCGGACGCTGTCGTCCGCCGCCACGTCGCTTCCCATCACCCGCTCCCGCTCACCATAGTTCCACCAAGCGGAACGTTGTTCCATTGACAGAATGGTCGGCCCCAGGGCAGATCATGTCAACCGACGGAGACAGACAAGATGACGGCGGAGCCCGCCTCGCCGACCGAGGGCGTCGTGCCTCGCACCTTCGCGGTGCTCGAGGCCCTGACCCGGTCGCCGGAGCCCGTGAGGCTGTCGGCGCTGACGCTGCGTCTCGGTCTGCAGAAGAGCACGGTCCATCGCATCCTCGCGGGGCTGATCAGCCTCGGCTACGTCCAGCAGAACGCCGAGACCGGCTGCTACTCCGCGACCCTCAAGCTCTGGGAACTGGGCGCCAATGTCATCACCGAGCACCCCATCAAGCGGGCCGCCTCGGGCTTCCTGCAGGAACTGCAGCGGGTCACCGGGGAGACGGTCAGCCTGGTGATCCGGGCCGGCGACGACGTGCTCTATCTGGACAAGATGATCTCGCCGCGCCCGATCCGCTTCACCACCCGCATCGGCAGCCGGGTCCCCGCCCCGCTCACGGCCGGGGGCAAGGCGATCCTGGCCCACGCGCCCGACGCCCAGGCGGTCCTGGCGCGCACCGCCGCCGGCATGGGCGGCAAGCGCCGCCTCGATGTCGCGGCCTTGACGGTGGAACTGCAGCAGGTTCGCGAGCGGGGCTACGCCATGGCCAGCTATCAGCCCGGCGTGGTGGGCTTCGCAGCGCCCATCATGGCGCGCGGTCCGGAGGCCGCCGCCGCGATCTCGGTCTCCGCGCCGGCCGAACGGGTGGACGAAAAGGGCCGCCAGGAGATCATCGAACACCTGCTCTCCACCTGCGCCAGCATGGCCGAACAGGTGGGACGGCTATGAGCGCCACTGACGCCGTCGGGCCGGCGCTGTCGGCGTACATCGCGAGCAGCCAGACCGCGGCGGTTCCCGAGAGCTTCCGCAGCCTCGGGCGCCTGCACATCCTCGACACCCTGGCCTCCATCGTCGCCTGCCGTGACCTGGCGCCGGCCCGCCTGGCCCGCGACTTCGCCATCGCCCAGTCCGGCGACGCCCGCCGCAGCGCCGCCACCATCCTGGGGACGAGCGCCACCGCCGCCCTCGGCGACGCGGCCTTCGCCAGCGCCATGGCCGCCCACGGCGCGGAGATCAACGACTTCATCCCCTCGGCCTTCGTACAGCCGGGCCCGGCGGTGGTCAGTGTCGCCCTGGCGCTGGCCGAGCAGCGCGGGCTCTCCGGCGAGGCGGTGCTGCGCGCCGTGATCACCGGCTACGAACTGGCGGGCCGGATCCCCAAGGCGCTGGGGGTCGGCAACCTGCGGCGCGCTGGGATCGCCAATCACGGGATCGGGCCGGTGTTCGGCGCGGGCGCGGCGGCGGCCTCGATCCTGGGTCTCGCCGAGGATCGGGTTGCCGACCTGCTCACCTATTGCGCGCAGCAGGCGGCCGGGTCCTGGCAATGGCTGCTGGATGTCGAGCATGTGGAAAAGTCCTTCGTGTTCGCCGGCATGGGCGCCCGAGCGGGCCTCAGCGCCGCCCTGATGGTGGAGGCGGGCTTCACCGGGGTGCGCGACAGCCTGGACCATCCCGAAGGCTGGATGGCCTCAAAGATCTTTACCGGCGGGGACGCCGACCGTGCGGGCCTGATCGAGGGGTTGGGAGAGCGGACGGAGCTGATCCACACCGCCTATAAACGCTATCCCGTCGGCGGCCCGACCCAGCCGGCGGTGAAGGGACTGCTGGACCTGCTGCCCGACCTGGAGGCGTCGGCTGTGGAGAGCGTGCGCATCGAGATGCCGGGACGCTGGCAGGCCTTCCGCGACGCGGCCATGCCGGCCCTCAACCTTCCCTACCTGACGGCCATCATGCTGATCGACCGGCGGCTCGATTTCGTCTCGGCCCAGTCGCTGGAACGCATGGCCAGTGACGCCGCCGTGCACGCGCTGATGGCCCGGGTCGACGTGGTCCATGACCCCGCCCAGGAGACCCCGCCCGGCCAGCCGCGCACGGAGTCGGCCCGCGTGATCGTGCGGCTGAAGGACGGCGCGGTGCGGGAGGTCTATGTCCCCCACGTGGTCGGCTTCCCGTCCCATCCGATGACGGCGGGCGAGGTGGAGGCCAAGGCGCTGGACCTGATGGCGCCCGTGCTTGGCGCGGCGCGGGCCGCCGAGGTGGTGGGCGCCGTCGCGCAGATCGAGACCCTGCCCCAGGCCGCCGACCTGGCCCCCATGATTGCAACCTGACGGCCGCAAAGACGGCCTGGCTCTGGAGAGACCCCATGGAATTCATTGGCGAGAAAACCGAGGACGGCGTCACGCGGCGCGAGTTTCGGCTGGCCGTGGACGGCGACGCCGTGCCGGGCGTCATCTGGACGCCGGAGGGCGCGAAGGGCCCACGCCCGCTGATCCTGCTGGGCCACGGCGGTTCGCAGCACAAGAAGGTGGCCAACCTGAGCGCCGCCGCCATCAGCCACGCCCAGAAGCTGGGCTATGCGACCCTGGCCATCGACGCGCCCGGCCACGGCGACCGGATCACCCGCGAGCAGGCGGAAAAGGCGCGCGCCGCCGCCGCCGAGGCCGGCCGCAAGGCCCAGCAGGGCGAACGTC
>NZ_JANPJP010000309.1:0-2066 GCF_031425575.1 Phenylobacterium sp. | reverse complement strand
TCCTATCCGGCGGTGGTCGGCCTGCCGCTCTATGAGACGCTCAACCTGCTGACCGGCCTGGGATACGTGCGGCCATGAGCGTGCGGAAACTCTATCTGGACCGGGGAATCGGTGAGACCCGCGGCGTCGTGACCTTGGACGGCGCGTCGGAGCGTCTGCTGATCGCCCGCGATGGCGACAGCCCCCTGACCCAGCTGGGCGCGCGGCTGGTGGGCCGGGTGCGCAAGGTGGAGCCGGCCTTCGCCTCGGCCTTCATCGATCTCGGCGGCGTCGAGGCCCTGATGGCCTTCAAGCCGGACGCTCGGCCCGTGGAGGGCCACGCCATCGAGGTGGAGATCCGCAGCGAGCCGCGCGACGGCAAGCTGGCCACCTTGCGCCTGATCGGCCCGGCCGAGGGCAAGCCGCGCCTGCTGACCGCCGCTCCGGACATCGCCGAACAACTCACCTTCTTCGCCCGCGACACCCCGATCATTGAGGGCCGGGAGGCCCGCGCCATGGCCGACGCCGCCGAGGCCGAGGCCCTGGAGACCCTCCACCCGCTGCCCGGCGGCGGCGACCTGGCCATCGAGCCGACCCGCGCCCTCGTCGCCATCGATGTCGATGTGGGCGAGCGCAAGGGTCAGGACGTCAAGCGCGTCACCCGCCAGGCCAACCACACGGCGCTCGCCGAATCCGCCCGTCTGCTGCGCCTGAAGGGTCTGGGCGGCATCGTGGTCATCGACCTGGTGGGTCGTGGCCATGACGGTAACGCCTTGCTGACCGCCGCCCGCACCGCCTTCGCGCCGGACAATCCCGGCGTCGCCATCGGCCCCGTGGGGCGCTTCGGCACCATGGAGATGACCGTGCCGCGCCGGGGCCGCGCCATCCGCGACATCCTGGGCGATGGGGCAGGGGGGCTTTCCGACCTGACCCTGGCCCTGCGCCTGATCCGCCGCCTGGAGGCCGCCGCCGCCAGCGATCCCGGCGGGCGCCTCGTGGTCACCTGCGCGCCCTCGGTGGCCCAGGCGGCCAAGCCCTATGCTGAGACCCTTGCGTCGCGGATCGGCGCTCGGTTCGTCATCGAGACGAACTCCGACGGGCCCCGCGACCGCCTGGATGTGCGATGACCGCCGCCCCCTGTCCCATCTGCAAGAAGCCCGGCTCCACGGAGTATCGGCCCTTCTGCTCGCGCCGCTGTTCCGACGTGGACCTGCAGCGCTGGCTGGTGGGAAGCTATGCGATTCCGGTGGAGGAGGACGAGGCCGACAGCCTCCACGACGAGGATGACGGGAATTGATGCTCCTCGCTGGACACCGCCCCGACCCTCTTTTATAGACGCGGCTCCCGCGAAGGCGGGGCACGGAGCGTGACAGCCTGAAGTGGATACCGGTTCAGGCGACCGTCGCGCTCCTACTAAGAATTCCGAGCCTTTTCCTTCGAAAAGGCTCCGGGCCTGGGTAGCTCAGTTGGTAGAGCAGTGGATTGAAAATCCACGTGTCGGTGGTTCGAATCCGCCCCCAGGCACCATTACTTCCGAACATCATGACGCCCCCGTCGGCCCTAGGCCTTGAAGATGACGCCGCATCGTCGCAGAGGTCGCCTCAGGAGACCTGACGCCCATGGACGACGACTTCCGCAAGGCCGCGCTTGACTATCACCGGCTTCCCCGACCGGGGAAGCTGTCGGTGGAGCCCACCAAGCGCATGGACACCCAGCGCGACCTGGCGCTCGCCTATTCCCCCGGCGTCGCCGCGGCCTGCGAGGCGATCGTGGCCGATCCGGCGGCGGCCGACCAATTCACCGCGCG
The DNA here is from genome assembly GCF_031425575.1 of Phenylobacterium sp. Lineage (GTDB taxonomy): Bacteria > Pseudomonadota > Alphaproteobacteria > Caulobacterales > Caulobacteraceae > Phenylobacterium. Next base: position 280 of record NZ_JANPJP010000309.1, on the reverse strand, counting down.
CGCACACCTAGGGGCGGTGATCTCCCACGGTACGGCGGTCCTGGGCCTGGGCAATATCGGGCCGCTCGCCAGCAAGCCGGTAATGGAGGGCAAGGCGGTGCTCTACAAGAAGTTCGCCGGCATCGACGTGTTCGATCTGGAGATCGACGCCCTCGACCCCGACCGCTTCGTCGACATCGTCGCCTCCCTGGAGCCGACCTTCGGCGGGATCAACCTGGAGGACATCAAGGCGCCGGAGTGCTTCGCCATCGAGCGGGCCCTGCGCCAGCGGATGAACATC
>NZ_JANPJP010000308.1:0-4872 GCF_031425575.1 Phenylobacterium sp. | reverse complement strand
GGGCCGTTGATCAGGATGTCATTGATGCTGTCATCCTTGAGCAGGGGCTCCAGAGGCCCGAGCCCCATCATCTCGTCATAGACCGACGAACCCAGGTCCTCGAGTTCGGCGGTGTTGAGCACCAGGCGCTCGGCGCGGGCGAAGTCGCCCACCAGCACCATCACCTGGCGGCGCAGTTCCTTTTCCCCAACCGATTCAAGCTTCGATAAGTCAAGTTCTTCAATAAGTTGTGCGTGCAACTTGAGCTTGATGTCGAGCATCTGGCTCTCGGCCATCGCCGTGGCGGCCGTGGGAGCTGGCGCGCGTTCCGGAGTAGGGGCGGGCGCTTCGTGCTCGACCACTTCGAGGGCGACCGGCTTGGCGGGGCTGAAGCGTCCCATCAGGCGGCCCGCGAGGCGGCGGCGGGAGCCGGATGGGGCGCGCGGCGGCCGCGGTCGGCCAGCATGCGGTCCACCAGGGACCCAATATCGCGGACGATCTTGGACTTGGGCCGGTGCTGGCTGATGGCGCCGCCCAGGTTGACCGAGGCCGCGGCGGCTTCCCAGTCGGAGGCGATGGCGCCGTCGGCCTTGCGCTGCAAAGCTTTCTCGGCTTCGGCGGTGGAGGGGGCGGGGCCGAACATGCGGTTGGCAAGCCGGTTCAGCACGATGCGGGGGCGCAGACCGGCGGCGGCCTCGACCTCGTCCGACAGGGCCCGCGCGGCCAGCAGGGCCGGCACGGTCAGCTCGGAGACCACGACCACCTCGTCGGAGCCGGCCAGGGCGTCCAGGCTCCAGGAATGGCGATGGCGAGGCATGTCGAGGACCACGTGGTCGTAGGCCTCGCAGGCGATCTCCAGGATGCGCAGGACGGCCTCGCGGGAGATGGCGCTGAAGGCGGTGGGATCCCGGGGGCAGGCCAGCAGGTCCAGACCCTTACCGACCGGGGTGGCGAAGGCGGCCAGCAGGGCGGCGTCCATGCGCTCGGCGGCAGGGCCGAACTCGGCCAGGCCCATGGAGGGGGTGGCGCCGAGATAGGGGGCGCAGGCGCCGTCGGCCAGGTGCAGGTCGATGAGGCAGACGCTGTTGGCGCGCGAGGACCGGGCGGCCAGAGCGCTGGCGATCTCGATGGCCGCCATGGTGGCGCCCGCGCCGCCGACGGCGCCCATCACCGACCAGCACCGGGAGTGGTGTCCCTGGGCGCTGGGGGCCTGGGCGGCGGCCTGATCCAGCAGGGCGTAGATGGCGTTTTGCAGCTGGTCGTGGGTGAAGGGGGTCTCCACCACGTCGGCGTGGGGCAGGCGCATCAGGGCGCGCACCAGACCGGCCGGCAGGTGTCCGCCGAGGAACAGGGTCGGCGGCAGGTCGGCGACCTGGGACAGGGTGGCCACGGCGGCCGCAAGGGCGGCGGGCTCGGCATGGTCGGCGTCGATCAGAATGAGGTCGGTCATCCCGGGACGCAGGTCGGAGAGACGCTCGAGGCCCGCGACCTCCATCGCCGCGCCGAACAAGGGGCCGCGCGCCAGGGGGGCGAGGCTGTCGCCGATCGCCAGGACCCTGCGGCCCAGAAGGCTCCAGTTGCTCATGTGGGCGACCCGGTCTTGGCCGAGCCCTCGACCTTGGCCAGGGGCTTGTCGAGGGCCAGGCCATTGAGGATCAGGTCGATGGCGGTGGCCTCATTGCCGGCCATGATGGTGGAGGTGGCGCGATAATCCTCCTCACCGGCCATGCGGGGGGTGACGATGATCACCAGCTCGGTCTCGGCCTTCTTCCATCGCGATGACCGGAACAGGCTGCCGAGGACCGGGACGTCGCCGACACCGGGCAGTTGGCGCACCGCGTTGGAATAGTCCTGCTGGAACAGGCCGGCGATGGCGAAGCTCTCACCCGAGCGCAGCTCCACGGTGGTGTTGGCGCGGCGGACCACCAGGCTGGGGATCTCGATGCCGTTGAGCTTCAGGGGCGTGCGGCTGTCGAGCTGGCTGACCTCGGGGGCCACCTGCAACCGGATCAGTCCGTTGTCCTGCACGGTGGGCTGGAAGTCCAAGGTCACGCCGAAGGGGCGGAACTCGATGGTGACGCTGTCGCGGCCATTGGGGACGGGGAAGGGAAATTCGCCACCGGCCAGGAAGCTGGCCTTTTCGCCAGACAACGCCACGAGGTTGGGCTTGGCCAGAGTCCGGATGACGCCCTTCTCCTCCAGCGCGCGCAGGACCACGTCGATGGTGGCGCCGCCGATCGAGCCTCGCAGCGACAGGCCACCCTGCGGCGTCGTGTTGCCGATCAGGCCCGTGCCGGTCTGCAGGGCGAAGGTGGAGCCGTTGCTGGCGTTGATGTTGAAGCCGATATCCTTAAGCGACGACCGGCTGGCCTCCAGCACCCGGACCTCGAGGATCACCTGCTGCGAGGCGCGCACGGTCAGGGCCGAGGTGACGGCCCCCGGCGCAAACTTCTCGGCCAGGCCCTTGGCCTTGGCCGCCGCGGCGGTGGTGGAGACGTCGCCTGCCAGCAGCAGGCCCTCGCCGAGGTTGCGGACCTGGATCAGCTCCCCGGGCAGGGCGGCGGCGAGGTCCTGCTGCAGGGCTTCGGCGTCGTAGCCGACCCGGACGTCCACCACCTCCTGCAGGGCGCCGCCGGCGCCATAGATCAGCAGGTTCGTGGAGCCCAGCGCCTTGCCGCGCACATAGAAGCTGCGGTCGGTGGTGGCGACGATCTGGGCGGTCTCCGGCTGGGCCACCACGATCTTGCTGGCGGGGCTGTCCAGCCGGAAGGAGGCCGACTTGTTGCGCGGCACGCTGATGACGCGGGACCGGGCGGCCTCGCTGGAGAACTGTTCGGCCGCGACGGGCAGGGCGCCGCCGAGGACCAGGGCGCCGGCGAGCGCGCCGATGAGGGGGGAGCGGAGCATGGCTGTGGTGTCCTTAGGCCGCGGGCTTGGGGCTGGCGGCCGGGGCGGAATTCTCGCCTTCGACGATGGTGATGCGGCCGCCGGTCGGTGCGCCGGAGGCCCGGGCGCGGCGGACGGGGTTCCGGGCGCGGGGCGCCGCCGAGGCGAGCTCGGCCACGGGTTCGACATCCGAGGCGCCGAGCGGGCGCAGGGCGAGGGAGAGGGAGCCCAGCTCCGCGGCCATGGCGAGCTTCTGGGCGTCCTTGACGCTGACCTCCAGGGTCGTGGTCGAGGGCTTCTCGGCCTTTGTGGAGGTGGGGTCGGCGTTGAGATCAACCCCGAGGACACGGACGTTCTGGACCACCAGCTGGGAGGTCAGAACCTTGTTCGGGCCGTTGGGGGTCAGGTTGCGCATCATCACCACGTCCACCCGGTCGCCGGGCAGGGCGTGGCCGCCGACGCCGGAAACCTCGCTGACGCCTATGGCGTAGGCGCGCATGCCGGGTTGCAGTTCGGCGGCCACCGAGGGGCGTGCCCCGGGGCCGGAGAGCTTGGCCGGCAGCAGGGGCTCGCGGGCCGCGATCAGGGTCAGGGCGACCGGGGCGCCGCCATGATCCTGCGCCAGGACCTGGGCCACGGACCCGAAGGCGTTAACCGGGGCGCCGTCCTTGGGGACCCGGATCAGCTTCAGGTGGCCGGCCTCCAGGCGTTCGCCATAGGCGATGTCGCGGGACGCCACGACCACCGAAACCGCGTTGGCCATGGGGGAGACGACAACCTGCGCCGCCTGCACCTTTCCGGTGTCGGGCAAGGCGACCCGGGCCACCAGGATGGCGCCGAGGCCCAGGGCCACCGAGGCGCCCAGACTGCCGATTGTAACGAGCCGCATGCCCCGCCTCTGGTGAATAGCTTCGAACTATCAGCCAGTTATCGGCAGCCCCCCTTGCGATAGGGACAATAAAGAAGGTGAGCGGATATAAACCCTAACCGCGCAGTTTCCGTTGACGCTCGAGCTCCCCGCTTGGTTGGCGAACTCGCGAGCGAACCTCAGGCGTCGGCCTTCAACGCCTCGTAGGCCTCGACGGCCGCCATCCACTCCAGCTCGGCGGCGTCCAGGACAGCCTGGGCCTTGGCGCGGTCGGCGCCCAGGCGGGCGGCCTTGCCCGGATCCTTGGTGAAGACCGTGGGATCGGTGAGGGCCTTGTCGAGGTCGGCGACGGCCGTGGTGGCGCGGGCGAGCGCGGCCTCGGCCTGTTCGGCGCGGCGGCGCGCGGTGCCCGTGGGGACCTTGGCCTTCGGCGCGGCCTTGGGCGGCGGCGGCGCGACGGCCTGGGGAACCTGGGACGGACCCTTGGCGGCCTGGCGGGCCCGGTCGATCACCAGCTTGGCGTAGTCGTCCATGTCGCCGTTGAAGGGCGCGATGGTGCCGTCGGCGGCCAACCACAGACGGTCGGCCACCAGCTCCATCAGCGAGCGGTCGTGGGTGATGAGGATGACGGCGCCGGCATATTCGTTCAGGGCGTCCAGCAGGGCGCGGCGACTGTCGATGTCCAGGTGGTTGGTGGGCTCATCGAGGATCAGCAGGTGAGGGGCCTCCATGGCCACCATGTTCAGCAGCAGGCGCGCCCGCTCGCCGCCGGACAGGTTGGCGACCGTGGTCTCGACCTTCTGCACGCCCATGCCGAACTGGGCCAGGCGCGAACGGCGAGCGGCGTCGCTGGCCTCGGGCATGGCCCGGATGATCTCCAGCGGGGTGTCGGAGGGATCGAGCGCCTCGATCTGGTGCTGGTGGAACCAACCCACCTTCAGGCGGCGGTCACGGCGAAGATCGCCGTGCATGACCTGCAGGGCGCCGGCGATGAGCTTGGCGAAAGTGGACTTGCCGGCGCCGTTGACGCCCAGAAGGCCGATGCGGTCGTCCAGGTCCAGGCGCAGGTCCATGTTGCGCAGGATCGGCGAGCCGTCATAGCCGGCCGAGGCGCCCTCCAGGCGGATCAGAGGCGGCGG
>NZ_JANPJP010000307.1:0-7962 GCF_031425575.1 Phenylobacterium sp. | reverse complement strand
ACCCGGCTCTGGACCTGGGCGGCGTGGCTGGCGCGCGCCTTGAACTTCTCGATGAACTTGATTTCCTTGGCCAGCATGGCCTGCTGGCGCTCGTATCGCGCCTGGCGTTGCTGTTCGCCCATCGCGCGCTGCTGGTCGTAGAAGTCGAGATCGCCCGAATAGGTGATGAGCGAACCGGCGTCGATCTCCACCACCTTGCCGATGATGCGGTTCATGAAGGCGCGATCGTGCGAGGTCATCAGCAGCGCGCCGTCGTAATTCTTCAGGAAGGCCTCAAGCCAGATCAGGCTCTCCAGGTCCAGGTGGTTGCTGGGTTCGTCCAGCAGCATGCCATCGGGCCGCATCAGCAGGATGCGGGCGAGCGCCACGCGCATCTTCCAGCCGCCTGACAGCAGACCGACATCGCCGTCCATGCGTTCCTGGCTGAAGCTCAGGCCGGCCAGGACCTCGCGGGCGCGGGCGTCCAGGGCGTAGCCATCCAGTTCCTGGAAGCGCTCCATCACCTCGCCATAGCGCTCCATGACAGCGTCCAGCTGATCGGCCTGGTCCGGATCGACCATGGCGGCCTCAAGCTGGGCCATCTCGGTGGCGAGCGCGCTGACGGGCCCGACGCCGTCCATCACCGCGGCGACCGCGCTCTGGCCGGACATTTCGCCGACATCCTGGCTGAAATAGCCGATCGTCATGCCGGGATCGATCGCCACCAGCCCATCGTCCGGCTGCTCCTGCCCAGTGATCATGCGGAACAGCGTCGTCTTGCCGGCGCCGTTCGGACCGACCAGCCCGACCTTTTCGCCCTTCTGCACGCCCATCGAGGCTTCGATGAACAGGATCTGGTGGCCGTTTTGCTTGGAGATGTTGTCGAGGCGGATCATGGGGCGGTCTGCTAGCTCGGCTGGAGGGGGAAGGCCAGCCTCAGAGCCATCTCACGTCCGAGCGCGACGATTGGCGCGCCGAACAGGTCGGTCATCCAACCGCTCATCCCGGCGACCCGAAGGGCGGCGCGAAGCAGCCAAGGCCGGGACCCAGATTCATCTCAGGCCTTCGGTCAGCATTCCTCGTTCGTGTGGTTCGTGTGGCTTGTGGTCCCAGCACTTCCGACCGCGACGCCGTGAGGCAGGTCAAGATTGTCCTCGAACCACACGAACCACACGAACGCTCACAGCCGCCCGGCGTGAATCTGGGTCCCGGCCTTCGCCGGTAGGAGCGGGGTATTTGCGAAGGTCGGTGCATCAGCCCGCGAACCCTCTCCGCACCCTGAGAGGGCCTTAGGACAGCCGTGCACCCGACGACCTTAGTCGTCGCGGTGGACGCGTTCCCGGCGCTCGTGGCGTTCCTGCGCCTCGAGGCTGAGCGTCGCCGTCGGCCGGGCGTCAAGACGGGCGACGCCGATCGGCTCGCCAGTGTCTTCGCAGTAGCCGTACGAGCCATCGGCGATGCGGCGCAGGGCTTCGTCAATCTTGGAGATCAACTTACGCTGGCGATCACGGGTCCGGAGTTCCAGGGCTCGGTCGGTCTCCGACGTCGCCCGGTCCGCCAGGTCCGGATGGTTCTCGGTTTCGCTTTGCAGATGGATGAGGGTCTCGCGGGATTCCCGCAGGATGTCCTCTTTCCACGCATTGAGCTTCTGCTTGAAATACTCAAGCTGACGCTCGTTCATGAACGGCTCGTCCTCGGAAGGAACATAGCCTGGCTTGTCAGCCATCACTGCGGCTGTGGTCATTTACGCCTCACGCCCCCTGAGTACCGCCCCTTAAGACACGCTGGGCGCTTATACCAAAACGAATTGACGATTCAACGAAGCTCGCTTCCTGCGGACGATTAAGCCGCATGCCCCGCGCATTCCAATTTGGCGAGCTCTACGGCGGCCCGGGTTTCGATCTCATCGAGAACAGCTTCGAGGCGCGTGTCCTCAGTGCCCTCGCGCTCGTCGCGGATGGCGATCCTCAGGGCGTCGAGCTTGTCGGCCGTCATCTCCCCCGACAGCAGGCCCAGCTTGACCTCCTCCAGCACATCCAGCAGGCGACCCGCCCGGCGCACCGCGCGGCGGCGACGTTCCAGCGGCCCGCCCATCTCCTGCAACGCTAGGATGGCGTCGACATTCATGACGCCGGAAAGGCCCGCAGCGCGGGCGACCTGGGCCGGGGCCGACGCGGCGCCGGCGGTCGGCAGGCTGAAGCCCTGCCCGTCGGCGGACCGGGGTTTGGAAACCCCGCTCACCGATCCCACGCCGTTTGTTCCGTTGACCTTCATGGGTGAGTCGAACTCTTGACCTGACGTTTCATCCCACTCATCGCGCCGGCATGCTTAGGGTATGGTTAATGCCGGGCAACTTCTGCCGCCACGGCGCCCCCTGCCGGCCGCGGCGAATCGCCAACCCCTGGAATCGCTGAGGTTTTCCCCGATCTCGACTGGCACGCCCATCGCATAGGCAAGAACGACTTCTTCCTGTTCGTTCGCCCCCGGGGTTTCATGCGTCGATCGCTTCGCCTCTTCAGCGCCGTCCTGCTGGCCGCCGCGCTCGCCGCCGGCCCGTCCTTCGCCAAGTCCCGCATCAAGGACATCGTGGAGTTCGAGGGCGTCCGCGAGAACATGCTGGTGGGCTACGGCCTGGTGGTGGGCCTGAACGGCACCGGCGACAGCCTGCGCAACGCCCCCTTCACCAAGCAGAGCCTGGAAGCCATGCTGGAGCGTCTGGGGGTCAACACCCGCGACGCCAACCTCAACACCAAGAACGTGGCGGCCGTCATGGTCACCGCCAAGCTGCCGGCCTTCGTGGCCACCGGCTCCCCCATCGACGCCAGCGTCTCGGCGCTCGGCGACGCCAAGAGCCTGCAGGGCGGCACCCTGCTGGTCACCCCGCTGCTGGGCGCCGACGGCCAGGCCTACGCCGTGGGCCAGGGCACGGTGCAGACCGGCTCGGTCTCCGCGGGCGGCGCCTCGGGCTCCTCGATCTCCAAGGGCGTCCCCACCGCCGGCCGCATCGCCTCGGGCGCCATCGTCGAGCGCGAGATCGGCTTCCAGCTGGCCAGCATGGCCCAGATGCGCATGACCCTACGCAACCCCGACTTCACCACCGCCAAGCGCATCGCCGACGTGATCAACACCCGCTTCCCCGGCTGCGCGCGGGCCGACAACCCCACCATCGTCACCATTCAGCCGGCGCCCGGCACCAACATGGTGAGCTTCATCGCCCAGATCGAGAATCTCACCGTCGAGCCTGACGACGCCGCCAGGGTGGTGATCGACGAAGTGGCCGGCGTGGTGGTCATGGGCGACAATGTCCGCATCTCCACCGTGGCCATCGCCCAGGGCAACCTGACCATCAGCGTCCAGGAGAACCCGGCCGTCAGCCAGCCCGCCCCCTTCAGCCAGGGCCGCACCGTCACCGTGCCGCAGTCCGGCGTCTCGGTGGAGGAGGAGAAGGGCAAGCGCCTGATCACCCTGCGCGAGGGCGCGTCGCTCTCCACCCTGGTGGCCGGTCTCAATGCGCTCGGCGTCACGCCCCGCGACATGATCTCCATCCTGCAGGCCATCAAGGCCGCGGGCGCCCTGCAAGCCGACATCGAGGTGATGTGATGGCCGACATCGTCGCCCCCGCGCTCAACGTCGCGCCCCCGGCGCCTGCGCCCATGAGCGCCGCCGAACTGGCCAAGCGGGGCCAGATCGCCAAGACGGCCAAGGACTTCGAGGGCTCGTTCCTCACCGTCATGCTCGGCCAGATGATGAAGGACGTGAAGGTCTCCGAACCCTTCGGCGGCGGCCAGGGCGAAGAGGTGTTCAAGTCCTTCATGAACGAGGCCATGGCCAAGCAGGTCGTGAAGACGGGCGGGGTCGGCATCGCCGACGTCGTCGCCAAGGAAATGCTGAAGCTTCAAGGTCTGAGTTAGGAAATCACGATGGCTCTCTCCGCCCTGGACGCCGCCGACCGCGTCGAACAACTGGTGATCCTCACCGAGCGCCTCACCGAGCTGGTGGCCCTGGAGGCCCAGGCCTTCGAGCAGCAGCGCCCGCTGGAGGCCATGGCCCATATCGAGGAAACCTCGCGCCTGGCCAATATCTACCGCCACGAGTCGACCCGGGTCCGGGCCAATCCGGGCCTGGTGGCCGCCGCCCCCCTCGACCAGCGCAACCGCCTGATCCGCGCCACCGAGGCCTTCGACAGCGTGCTGGCCCGCCAGGGCCGCGCGCTGGACGCCGCCCGCACGGTCACCGAGGGCCTGGTCAAGACCATCGCCAACGAGGTCGCCGCCCAGCGCACCACCGGCGCCGGCTACGGCCTCAAGGGCGCCCCCTCCACCGCCGCCTCGGCCACCAGCATCACCCTGAACAAGCGCGCCTAGGCTTCGTCGCCGCTCTCGTCGCCGATGGCGTCGGCCACCAGCTGGCGCCAGGTGGGATCGGTGTCGCCCACCAGGTCGATGTCGTCCAGCAGGGCCACGCCGCCGCCGCCGTCGGGGAACACCAGGCCCAGCACCTCCATGGTCTCGCCGTCCTCGGTGTCGTGGACCTCGGCCTGCACCGCCACGGCCGCCTGCTCCCCGTCGTCGCTCCACCAGATCAGCGGCTGCGGCAGCGGCATCTCGAGAACGCGCGCGTTCTGCGTGTCCGCCAGGGCGAAGATCGCCGCCCTGGCCTGGACGTCCTCCAGGGTCGCCACGCCGCGCGTGAGGCCTTCAGCCGGCTCCAGTCGTCGACGTCATAGCCGCCCTCGTCGTCGTCGCTCATGGTCGGGCCCTCGTTCGCAGGGAAATTAGCCGCGCCCCGCCGGGCCCGTCCACCGCCCCAGATCAAAACGCTTGTTTGAACCCCGCCTTTGGGTCTAGCCTAACCGTATCGTCGGGCTTTTCCGGCGGACGCGTTCTCAGGGCGGGGTGAAAGTCCCCACCGGCGGTAATGCCAACGACCATCTGGCCGTTGGACGAGCCCGCGGGCGCCTGCAGGGTCTTAGACCCTCCAGGGACAGCAGACACCGGTGTGATCCCGGGGCCGACGGTTAGAGTCCGGTTATGAGAACCACTGTTGATGGGTCGCCACGCGTCCGCGCGTGGACTCTCGATCCGTCGTCAGTGTCTCCCTGAGTCGTGGTTCATCCACCTATGGGAGACGACCATGACCCAAGTCACTTACGAGCTGCCCACCGCGCACGGCGCCTATCGCCCCGCCCGCATCGCCTTCGTCCAGTCCTCCTGGCACCACGCCATCGTCGACCAGGCCCGCAAGGGCTTCCTGGCGGAGATGGCGAAACTCGGCTTCCCCGAGCACATGATCGACGTGTTCGAGACGCCCGGCGCGTTCGAGATTCCGCTGCACGCCCAGACGCTGGCCAAGACCGCCAAGTACGCCGCCGTCGTCGGCTGCGCCCTGGTGGTGGACGGCGGCATCTACCGCCACGAGTTCGTCGCCGAGACCGTGGTCTCAGCCCTCATGCAGGTGCAGCTGAAGACCGAGGTGCCGATGTTCTCCGTGGTGCTGACCCCGCATCACTTCCATGAGCACGACATCCACCAGGCCTTCTTCGCCGAGCACTTCGTCCAGAAGGGCGCCGAGGCCGCCGTCGCCTGCGCCAAGACCCTGGAAGGCCTGCAGCGCGTCAGTCAGGCTGCGTGATGGAGGCGCCCACAGGGTTCGAACCCCACTACAGAAAGAGTCCCCTCACCGACCCGTGGGAGCCGCTCTACAGCCGCAAAACGGGCGGCGCCGTGGTCCTGGGCCTGCAAGTGACGGAGGCTCACACCAACAGCCGCGGCTTCGTCCACGGCGGCCTGATCAGCGCTCTGGCCGACAACGCCATGGGCCTGTCCTGCGGCTGCCGCCTGGGCGAGGGCGCCCGTCTGGTGACCGTCAACCTCACCCTGGACTTCCTGGCCTCGGCCCAGGTCGGCCAGTGGCTGGAGTTCGACACCATCTTCGTCAAACCCGGCGGCAGCCTCTGCTTCGCCCAGGCCTTCGTCACCGCCGACGGCGAGCCCTGCGCCCGGGCCAACGCGGTGTTCAAGGTAGTGCGGAAGGTGAACTGACGCCGCGTTTTCCTCCCCCGTTCGCTGCGCGACAGGGGAGGAAAGGCGCCTCTACTTCGCCGCCTCCAGCTTGTCCTGCGTCCTGGTCTCGAAGTCGCTGGCCTCGTGCCGCTCGCGCAGCTGGCTCGAGAGCTCGCCGAAGGTGCGGTTGACCATCCGGCCGCGCTTCACCGCCGGCCGCGCGGCGACCTGGTCGGCCCAGCGGTTGACGTGCTTGTAGGACGCCACGTCCAGGAACTCGCCGGCCTCGTACAGCACCCCCTTGGCCATGCCGCCGTACCAGGGCCAGATGGCCATGTCGGCGATGGTGTACTCCGCCCCGCCGACGTACTCGGCCTCCGCCAGCCTGCGGTCCAGCACGTCCATCTGCCGCTTCACCTCCATGGCGTAGCGGTCGATGGCGTATTCGATCTTCATCGGGGCATAGGCGTAGAAGTGCCCGAACCCGCCGCCCAGGAACGGCGCCGAGCCCATCAGCCACATCAGCCAGGACATGCACTCCGCGCGAGGCCCCGGCGCGGTGGGCAGGAAGGCGTTGCCGAACGTCTCGGCCAGGTGGATGAGGATCGCGCCGCTCTCGAACACCCGGATCGGCTCGGGCCCCGAGCGGTCCAGCAGGGCCGGGATCTTGGAGTTGGGATTGATGGCCACGAAGTCCGAGCCGAACTGGTCCCCGGTCCCGATATTGATCAGCCAGGCGTCATACTCGGCGCCTGAGTGCCCCAGGGCCAGCAGCTCCTCCAGCATGATAGTCACCTTCACCCCGTTGGGGGTGCCCAGCGAATAGAGCTGCAGCGGATGACGCCCCACCGGCAGGGTCTTCTCCGCCGTCGGCCCCGCGATCGGCCGGTTGATCGCCGCGAACCGCCCCCCGCTCTCCTTGTCCCAGGTCCAGACCTTGGGCGGAACATAGGTCTCGGGGAAATTGGTCATGCTGCGCCCTCCCAGGCGATTGTGTTGCGTCAGAGTGCGATGTGGGGTGCGTCGAGTCCAATGGGAAGGTCGCGGATGGCGCTTCGTCCGCCCTCGGATCAATCGTCACCGGCCCGTAACGCGACCGACACGGAACCCCCACACCCCGGTGACGCCGCCGTCACGGAGCGTCCCTAAGCGCCGTCGCATAACTGCAACCGGGGGCGCAGATGTCCAAGCTTCAATCCATTCCGAACCTGATGGCCGTCCTGCTGGCCAGCTCCGCACTCTGCGCGCCCGCCGTGGCGCTCGCCCAGACGGATGTCGAGGAGATCGTCGTCACCGGCCAGCGCGAGGCCCAGCGCGCCGCCATCGCCGTCAAGCGTTCGGAATTCGTCGTCGCCGACGTGGTCTCCGCCGACGACATCGGCAAGCTGCCCGACCACAACACCGCCGCCGCCCTGCGCCGCATCCCCGGCATCTCGGTGATGGAAGACCAGGGCGAGCCGCGCTTCCCGGTCATCCGCGGCCTGCGCTCCACCTACAACCGCACCACTATCGACGGCGCCCTGCTGGCCTCGGTGGACGAAACCGGCCGCACCGTGCCGATGGACATCGTCCCATCGGTGATGGCCGGCCGCCTGGAAGTCATCAAGACCGTCACGCCGGAAGATGACGGCAACGCCATCGGCGGCGTCATCAATGTCACCACCCGCTCGGCCTTCGACGCCGGTCGGCCGTTCTTCAACGGCATGGCCTCCTACGGCGACTATGAGCGCAGCGGCGGCGTGCGCAACGACAAGCCCTCCTACCGCCTGGCCTTCGCGGCGGGCCGCACCTTCGGCGCCGAGGATCAGTGGGGCGTGGTCGTCGGCGCCTCCCACGAGCAGCTGGACTACGACATCCCGCAGGTGGAATCCCAAAACCCCTCGGTGCGGGAATACACCGCCGCCGGCGCCCCCGTCGCCTCGGGCGCCGCCACCGGCAACGGCATCCAAGTGCCCACCTTCAGCCGGCTGTTCTGGTACAA
>NZ_JANPJP010000306.1:0-21133 GCF_031425575.1 Phenylobacterium sp. | reverse complement strand
CGACCTCGCCACCGACTGATAGGGGTTGGCCGGCTCGATGAAGGACACGCCGAGCGCCGTGGCCCCCAGGCGGGTCAGGGTGTCGGCCGTGCCCTGGGACGGCACGCCGCGCGCGATGAAGGGCACGCTCCAGGTGGCGGTGAAGCCGTCGGGGGCCAGGGTGCGCTGGGCGGGCAGGAAACCGCCGTCGAAGCTGGGATGGGGCCAGTCGCTCTTGCCGGTGTCGGTGGTGGTCTTGGCGTAGGCCAGGACGGCCAGGCGCTGGGCGCCGGAGAACTTCATGTTGGCGGTGGCCTGGAACCGGGCGTCCGGCTGGGCGAGGCCGCCGGCCGACGACCCGAACAGGCGCAGGTCGCCCCTGGGCCTTTCACCATCGCCGCCGCCCCCGACGTCCGACAGCACCGAGGCCGGAGCCACGGTCAGGGCGCGGCCGGCGGCGGTCAGCACGATGTCGGCCTGGGCGCCCCGGGCGTCTGAGGCGCCGATCAGCAGCTCGGCGCGGGCCCAGTCCAGCACGGCGCCTCGCGGCGCCTGGGCCGCCACGCCGATCAGGTCGAAGTCGGCCTTGAAGGCCAGGTCGGCCTGGTAGACCGGCACCTTGAACAGCGACCGGTGGCGGACCTCGGACTTGGCCTGGACCTGGGCCTCGCCCTTGACCGGGAAAATCACGAAGACCCCGCTCGTGGAGCCCACCTTCGGGTCGCTGGCGGGGATCGTATAGGGGACGCCAAGCACCGGTCCCAGGAAGGTCTGTGGCCCGCCCACCAGCTCGCCGACCTCGCGCGCCACCTCTTCGGCGCGGTTGGTGCGCCCGTCCAACAGCATAAAGACGAAGAAGGCCGGGATGCTCATCAGCACCGCCAGGGCGCAGACCAGCAGCAGCTTCAGGCCCATCGAGCGGCTGGGGGTGCGGATGAGCGGCGCGGGGTTCACCTGGCTGGCCCTAGTACACCCGCGCCTTGGGCGGGATGTAAGCGATGTCGTTGGTCATGGTGAAATCGTGCACCGGGCGATAGTCGATGGCCACCTTGCCCGTGGCGTCGTCGAACCAGGTCAGGGTGTGCTTCATCCACTGGGCGTCGTCGCGATCGGGGAAGTCCTCGTGGGCGTGGGCCCCGCGGCTCTCGGTGCGGTTGTGCGCGCCCACCACCGTGGTCACCGCCTGGCCGATCAGGTTGTCCAACTCCAGGGTCTCCATGAGGTCGGTGTTCCACACCATCCCTCTATCGGTCACCTTCAGGTCGCCGCGCTGGGCCTGCACCGCGTCCAGGCGCTTGACGCCGGACGCCAGGCTGTCGCTGGTGCGGAACACCGCGGCGTCCTCCTGCATGGCCATCTGCATCTCGAGGCGCAGGGCCGCCGTCGTGGTGCCGCCCGAGGCGTTCCGGAACCGGTCGAACCGGGCCAGGTGAGCATCGCTTTCGGTCTTCTTCAGCTCCGGCTGGGTCGCGCCAGCCTTGATGGTCGCCGCCGTGCGCAGGGCCGCCGAGCGGCCGAACACCACCAGGTCGATCAGGGAGTTGGACCCCAGCCGGTTGGCCCCGTGCACCGAAACGCACGCCGCCTCACCCACCGCCATCAGCCCCGGCACCACCTTGTCCGGATTGTCCCCGTCCCGGGTAACCACTTCCGAGAAGAAGTTCGTGGGGATACCGCCCATGTTGTAATGCACGGTTGGGAGTACAGGAATTGGTTGTTTCGTGACGTCAACACCCGCGAAGATCTTGGCGCTTTCGGAAATCCCAGGCAACCGTTGGTGCAGGATCTTGGGATCCAGGTGATCGAGGTGCAGGTGGATGTGGTCTTTCTTCGGACCGACACCCCTTCCTTCGCGGATCTCGATGGTCATGGCGCGGCTGACCATGTCCCGGGGCGCCAGGTCCTTCACGGAGGGCGCATAGCGCTCCATGAACCGCTCGCCTTCGGAATTGGTCAGGTATCCGCCCTCGCCCCGGGCGCCCTCGGTGATCAGGCAGCCGGCGCCATAGATGCCGGTGGGATGGAACTGCACGAACTCCATGTCCTGCAACGGCAGGCCGGCCCGCAGCGCCATGCCGCCGCCGTCGCCGGTGCAGGTGTGGGCGCTGGTGGCCGAGAAATAGGCCCGGCCATAGCCGCCGGTGGCCAGGATCACCTGCTGGGCCTGGAACCGGTGCAGGGTGCCGTCATCCAGCTTCCAGGCGGTCACGCCACGGCACACACCCTCGTCCATGATCAGGTCGAGGGCGAAGTACTCGATGAAGAACTCGGTCGAGTGGGCCAAGGACTGGCCGTACATGGTGTGCAGCATGGCGTGGCCGGTGCGGTCGGCCGCGGCGCAGGTGCGCTGGATCGGGGCCTCGCCATAGTTGCGGGTCATGCCGCCGAAGGCGCGCTGGTAGATCTTGCCCTCCGGCGTGCGGCTGAAGGGCACGCCCCAGTGCTCCAGCTCGTACACCGCCGCCGGCGCGTTGCGGCAGAGGTATTCGATGGCGTCCTGGTCGCCCAGCCAGTCCGACCCCTTGACGGTGTCGTACATGTGCCAGCGCCAGTCATCCTCGCCCATGTTGCCGAGACTGGCGGAGATGCCGCCCTGGGCCGCCACGGTGTGGGAGCGGGTCGGGAAGACCTTGGTGATGCAGGCCGTCTTCAGGCCGGCCTGGGCGCAGCCCAGGGCCGCACGCAGGCCGGACCCGCCGGCGCCCACGACGACGACGTCGAACTTGTGATCGATGAACTCATAAGTCGCCATGGGACCGATCAAGCGCCTCCCAGCGCGACCTTGAGGATGGAGAACACCGCCAGCGAACCCGCCAGGCCGCAGACGAAGAGGTTGAGCAGCAGCAGGGCCGACTTGGTGAGGGTCTTGTGGATGTAGTCCTCCACGATGACCCGCATGCCCGAATGCATGTGCAGGAAGGAGATCGCCGTCAGCAGGACCATCAGCACCGCATTGACCGGCTGGCTGATCCAGGCGACCGCGCCGTAATAGTCCGTGCCGGCCAGGGTCAGCGCTCCGAACACCGCCCAGAGGACGAGAGGGATCAGGGCCACCGAGGTGATTCGCTCCGACAGCCAGTGCCCGACGCCATGCTTGGCCGAGCCGAGGCCGCGGGCGCGGCGAAGAGGGGTGCGGTAGTTGTCCATCAGAGCGCTCCCGTCATCCAGGCGATCGCCCAGACCGCGAGCGTCGCGGCGACGGCGAAGGCGAAACAGGCGACAGTCGCCATGTTGGCGATGGGCAGCTGGAAGCCCTTGCCGGCGTCCCAGAAGAGATGCTGAACGCCCTTGGCCAGGTGGTAGAAGATCGACACCGTCAGGCCGAACATCACGACCTTGCCCAGGAATGAACCCAGAAGATCCATATAGGCCTGATAGGCGTCGGGCCCGGCGGCCAGGGACAGAGCCCAGCCGGCCAGGATCAGCGCGCCGACATAGAGCGCGACGCCGGTCGCCCGGTGGACGATGGACCCCGTCATGGTGATGTGGAACCGCCAGTGGAAGGCCAGCGGGCCGCCGGAGGTCAGGTGCGGCGACAACGGGCGCTCGCGAAGGCCAGTCGGGGTTTCAGCCATGACGGTTTCCAAGAGGATGAAGCGGCTCCGCTTTTAAGCGCCGGTCGCCGGGTGTCAACGAAGGGGCGCCGCGCTGGACGCCTCGATCACCCGGGTGATGCGGCGGACGGTTATGTCTTGTCCGGTGATACCGGCCGCGCGCTGGAACTCACCGATCGCCGCCTCGTCGGGAAAGACGGTCACCCCGAACAGGCTGTCGCCGGCGACATAGGTGCAAATCCAGTGGATGGGCCGGCCCGTCGCGGCCATGGCGTCGACGGCGATCCGCGCATGGCGGGCGACCTGGGCCTCGTCGTCAGTGTCGAAGCCCGGCGGGATCTTGCGTTCGGTCAGGACCTTGATCATGGCGCGCTCCTTCGCTTGATCCGAAGGTTGAGCCCCATTCACAACCGTTTCAATGCGTCTTATCTAGACCCATCCTTCGCGGGAGACGAAGATGCGCTTTGATCTGGTGGACCTGAGGCTATTCGCCGACATCGTCGAGGCTGGCTCCATCACCCATGGGGCCGTCCGCAGTCACATCGCCCTGGCCGCCGCCTCCACCCGTGTGCGGGCGATGGAGGAGGAGATTGGCGCGACCCTGCTGACCCGCAGCCGCCAGGGGGTGGTCCCCACCCCGGCCGGCCAGACCCTGCTGAAACACGCCCGCCTGATGCTGGAACAGTCGGCCCGCTTGCGGGAAGACCTGGGCGCCTATGCTGGCGGCCTCTCGGGCGAGGTTCGCCTGCTGGCCAACACCAATGCTTCGACCGAATTCCTGCCCGAGGCGCTGGGGCGCTTCCTGTCTGACAATCCCAAGGTCCGGGTCGACCTGGAGGAGCGGCTCTCCGACGAGATCGTCGGCCTGATCGCCGAGGGGGTGGGGGACATCGGCATCGTCGCCGGCACGGTGGATGTCGGGGGACTGGAGACCTTCCCTTTCCGCTCCGACCGCTTCGTGGTGGTGGCGCGAAAGGACCACCCGCTGGCGGCCCGCGCCCGCGTGGCCTTCGCCGAGGTGCTGGCCTTCGACCTGGTGGGACTGGAGCGCACCAGCGCCCTGCAGCGCTTCCTGGCCGACAAGGCCGCGCGCCTGGGCTCGGGCCTGAACCTGCGGGTCCAGCTGCGCAGCTTCGACGCCGTCTGCCGGCTGGTGGAGGCTGGGGTGGGCGTCGGCGTCGTGCCCCAGTCCACCGCCGTCCGGGTCGCCAAGACCACGCCGCTCTGCGTGATCGAGCTGGAGGACGACTGGGCCGTCCGCGACCTCACCCTCTGCGTCCGCCGGTTCGCTGACCTGCGCCCCTATGCGCAGGACCTGGTGCGGAGCCTGCGGGCCTAGCTCTCCACGGGCTCGACCAGCCAATCGGCCGAGCGCATCTCCTGAAGGCGCGAGGCCGTGCGTTCGAACTCGAAGGCGCCGTCGCCCTGCGGATAGAGGGCGACCGGGTCGGCTTCCGCCAGCACGATCAGGCGGGTGTGGGCCTCGTAGAGGGCGTCGATGAGGATCACCAGCCGCCTGGCCTCCTCCCGCCGGTCGGGGCCCAACTTGGGCACGTCCTCAAGGAACACCGTGTGGAAGCGCTCGGCGAGGGCGACATAGTCATTGGGGCCCAGCGCCACCGCGCAGAGGCTGGCGAAGGAGGCCCGCACCATGCCGCCGGCCGCGTGGGGCAGATGAACCTTCCGGCCCAGCACCTCCAGGGTCTCGCCGATTTCAGCCTCCTTGCCCAGCATGTCACGCCACAGGGCCGCGAAACTGCGCTGGTTGTCGGGGTCGTTGGGGGAAAACCAGGTCCCCGCCGCCCGCAGCCGGTCCAGGCGGTAGTCGTGGCTGCCGGCCACGCTCACCACGTCCAGGCGGCCCTTGATCATCTCGATGAAGGGCAGGAACAGCTGGCGGTTGATGCCGTCCTTGTAGAGGGCGTCCGGGACCCGGTTGGAGGTCGCCACCAGGGTCACGCCGCGGACGAACAGGGCCTCGAACAGCCGCCCGAGGATCATGGCGTCGGCGATATCGGTGACCTGGAACTCGTCGAAACACAGCAGCCGCGCGCCATCGGCCACCACGTCGGCCACGGCGGGGATCGGGTCGTCACCCCTGTGCTGGCCGAAGCGGACCTTGCGGGCCGCGGCGTCGCCCGAGCGCCATTCCCCGATCAGCCGGTGAATCTCGCCCATGAAGACGTGGAAGTGGGTACGGCGCTTCTTGGCCACCGGCGCGACCTCGTAGAACAGGTCCATCAGCATGGACTTGCCCCGCCCCACCGGTCCCCAGAGATAGACCCCGCGCTGGGCCTCCGGTTTGCGGAAGAAGGCGGTGAGGCCCGAGGGCTCAGCGCCCTCCAGGTCCCCCTCCAGCCGCACGAGCGCGGCCAGGCCCGACATCTGCGCCGGATCGGGACGAAGGGCGCCCGTGGCGAGACGGGCGTCGTAGGCGGCTTGCAGCAGGGAGGCCATCGCCTCCGCCTAGCCCGCCACGCCCGGGATCACAACAGGGGGGACAGGCTCTAGCCTCCAGGGGTTGGATCTGGCGACGCACAGGGAGACCTTCATGCCGCAAGACCCCCGCAGCTTCTCGCCCGACACCCCCGAGCCCGGCGTGGCCGACGAAATCGACGCCGAGGCGATCGACGAGGACCTGGAAGCCGAGGGCGGCCATCAGGGGAGCGGCCGCCGCGGCGGCGCGCCTGCCGACCGTGAGCACGGGATCAAGACCCGCGCCCACAACAAGGACATCATCAGCGGCCGGGCGTAACCGAGGGCGCACCGGCCTTCTTCGCCACCTGCGCCAACTCCTTGCGGACAAAGCGGTAGGTTTCCCGCTTCTCGCAGGCGCAGGCTCGCATCT
This sequence comes from Phenylobacterium sp., assembly GCF_031425575.1. Lineage (GTDB taxonomy): Bacteria > Pseudomonadota > Alphaproteobacteria > Caulobacterales > Caulobacteraceae > Phenylobacterium. The sequence continues at coordinate 14,752 of NZ_JANPJP010000306.1, read as the reverse complement.
CGCCCTTCGCGTTCCACCAGACCAGGGTGGGATAGCGGATGCCGGTCGGCTCGCTGACGGCCACACCGTTGTCCTTCAGCAAGGGGCGCAGGTCGTCGGTCATCTTGCGGCCGGCCTCGATCACCGCGCTGCGGGCGATGTCGCTGTCGGCGGGGATGATGCCGGGCGCGGTCCAGGCGGCGGGGACAACCGCCTCCCAGGCCTCCATCAGGTCCCAGGCGCTGGGGGTGCCATGGCGGATCCAGAGCTCGGCCACCGTGCTCCGCTCCACCGGCGTCGATTTCGCCAAGCCGTTCATGTCGCGCCGCGCGATCTCGATGACCCGGGTGTCGATCCCCTGCTCGTGCAGGGCCGGAAACTCTTCCTTCTTGAACCGCAGGCAGTCGGGGCAGGTCCGGAACGAGACCATGTAGAGCTTGCCCTTGGTGAGGCCGGGCGAGGCCCAGCCCGCGCTCTCCAGAATCTTGGTGATCTCGGCCTGGTGCTTGGTGATGGTCTGGGGCCGCCAGCGCAGCTCGTAGTTCCAGTAGGCCCAGGCCCCACCGCCGGCCAGAACCACCACCAGCAACAGGATCGCCCAGGTCCGGAACTTCATCATCAAACTCCAGTCTACGAATAGGATGAACGCAGCGAACCCACTGTGTCACCGCATGGTGGGGATGACGAAGGCCGAATCTTCGCTGGCGCCCTCAGGCCATCGGGCGGTCACCGTCTTGACCTTGGTGTAGAACTTCACGCCCTCCATGCCGTGCTGGTTGGCGTCGCCGAAGGCGCTGCGCTTCCAGCCGCCGAAGGTGTGGTAGGCGACCGGCACCGGGATGGGCACATTGATGCCCACCATGCCGACATTGACCGAGGCCGCGAACTCGCGCGCCGCCCGGCCGTTGCGGGTGAAGATGGCTACGCCGTTTCCGTACTGGTGCCTGGACGGCAGCTCGACCGCCTCCTCGAAGGTCTCGGCCCGGACGATCTGCAGGACCGGCCCGAAGATCTCCTCCTGGTAGGTGCGCATGGTGGGTTTCACCTGATCAAACAGGGTCGGGCCGATGAAAAACCCCTTCTCGTAGCCCTGCAGGGAGAAGCCGCGGCCGTCGGCCACCAGCTCGGCGCCCTCGTCGACCCCCATCTGGATATAGTCGGCCACCCGCTGGCGGTGGGCGGCGGTGACCACCGGACCGTATTGGGCCGAGGTGTCCGACGAGATCCCCACCTTCAGGGTCTCCATCTCGGCCAGCACCTTCTCGCGCACCGCTTCGGCGGTCTTCGCCCCCACCGGCACCACGACCGGCAGGGCCATGCAGCGCTCGCCGGCCGAGCCATAGGCCGCCCCGATGATGTCCTTCACCGCCTGGTCCAGGTCGGCGTCGGGCAGGATGATCCCGTGGTTCTTGGCCCCGCCCATGGCCTGGACCCGCTTCCCGTGCGCGGTCCCGGTCGAGTAGACGTAAGAGGCGATGTCCGAGGAGCCGACGAAGCTGACGGCGGCGATGTCGGGATGGGTCAGGATGGCGTCGACGCTGACCTTGTCGCCGTGCACGACATTCAGCACCCCCTTCAGGTCCATCCCCAGCGCCGCGCCGGCCTCCATGAACAGTTCGGCCAGGCGCACCGGCAGGGTCGGGTCCTTTTCCGACGGCTTGAGGATGAAGGTGTTGCCCACCGCGATGGCGATGCCGAACATCCACATCGGGATCATGCCCGGGAAGTTGAACGGCGTGACGCCCGCCGCCACCCCCAGCGGCTGGCGCATGGAGTAGACATCGATGCCGGGCCCCGCGCCCTCGGTGTATTCGCCCTTCAGGGCGTGGGGGATGCCGCAGGCGAACTCGATGACCTCCAGGCCCCGCTGGATATCGCCCTTGCTATCGGCCACCACCTTGCCGTGCTCGGACGAGAGCAACTCGGCCAACTCCTGCATGCGGGCTTCCACTAGGCGCTTGAACTCGAACATCACCCGCGCCCGGCGCTGCGGATTGACCGCGGCCCAGGCCGGCTGGGCCCGCAACGCGGCCTGCACGGCGGCGTCCAGCTCGGCGGAGGTGGCGAGCGCCACCCGGGCCTGCACCTCGCCGGTGTTGGGATCGAAGACCTCGCCGTAGCGGCCGGAGGTCCCGGCGACGGACACGCCGTCGATGAAGTGTGTGATCTCGCGCATGGATCGCTTCTAGGACGGGATCGCCCCTGTGGGTAGGGGCGCGAGCACCGACCGCAGACCCCGGCTAAGCGCCGCCGGGATCACCGAGGTGTGGCTCTCATCCTGGAAGACGTGGGAGGTCACCGGCAGACTCCGCGCCGTCAGTCGCCCGGCCATCTCCCGCATATGGTCCACCATCGGCCAGCGTGGGTCGGTCTCCAGCCCGCCCACCGATAGGAAGAGCCGTGTCGCCGGGTCCGGGTTGGCCACCGCCTCGGTGGCGAAAGCCTCCCGATCCCGCCACCAGAGGGCTGGGCTGTTCGCCACATGCCGGCTGAAGGCGCCGGGCCGAGTCAGATAGGCGTGCAGGCTGAACAGGCCCCCCAGCGAACTCCCCACCAGGGTCTGGTCGCCGGGATCGGTGGCGTAGCGCTCAGCAATGAAGGGCCGGACCTCCCCGATCAGGAAATCCAGGAAGGCCTCTCCACCGCCGGCCGGTCCGATGTCGGGCAGGGGCTGGTTCCCCATCTGGGCCAGCAGAGTCTCGTGGAAGGCGTCGTCGGAGCTCGGCGTCAAGTCCCGGGTGCGCAGCCAGCCATAGTCGCGGCGGCGGCGGCGCGGCCCCTTCAGCTGGTAGCCCACCCCCACCAGCAGGCAGGGCGGAACCCCGTCGGCGTCCTGCAGGAAGCGCAAGGCCTGGGCCGCGATCCCGAACACCGTATTGGCGTCCATTACATAGACCACCGGTAGGGGATGGTCGGGCCGCATTCCCCTCCACGGACTGGGCAGGGCGACGTCGATCTGGAAAGTCTCGCCGATGACGTCGCTATGCAGGCCGTACCGGTGGGTCGCCAGGATTGTCGCCGGCTCATGCTCCATGGTCGTCATATCCGCCCCCTCTGATGGAGACGAAGCTTGGCGGGACCGCGCTCTCCCCGCCAGACTTGAACACCGCTCATTTCTTCCCAGCTAAGGACCAGGGGAGAGCCCTTGCACCGGGTGCTCGGGCGAGGGCATCTTGCTCCCATGAGCAGTGTCGCCACCGAAGCCCTGCCGGCGCGGCGGGCCTACCACGACCACATCGTCGACACCCTGATCGCCGAGCGCGCCCCCAAGCTCTCGGGCGGGGTCGCGTGGCCCCTGCTTCGCCCCCTGCTCTATCGCCTGCTGGACTATCGCAAGGCGCGATCCATGGCCGACGCCATCGCCCCCATGGGCGGCCGCGAGGCCCTCGACTACGTCTCGCGCCTGCTGGATGTGAAGGTCAGCGTGCGCGGCCTCGAGCACCTGCCGGCCACCGGGCGCCTGGTTCTGATCTGCAACCACCCCACCGGCATCGCCGACGGCGTCGCGGTCTATGACGCCCTGCGGGCCCTACGCCCAGATGTCTGCTTCTATGCCAATTCCGACGCTCACCGGGTGTCCCAGGCCTTCGGCGAGGTGCTGATCCCGGTGGAATGGCGCGAGGAGAAACGCACCCGCGAGCGGACACGCAACACCCTCAACCTGACCCGCGAGGTGCTGGAGGCCGAACGCCCCCTGGTGATCTTCCCGGCCGGACGCCTGGCCAGACGCGGCCTGGACGGGGGCCTGGCCGAGTCGCCCTGGATGAGCAGCGCACTCTCCATCGCCCGCAAGTACGAGGCTCCCATCGTACCCCTGCACCTGAGCGGCCCCTGGTCGACCCTGTTCCACTTCTTCCACCAGTTCTCTCCGGAGCTGAGGGACATCACCCTGTTCCATGAGCTGCTGAACAAACGCGGCCAGCAGTTCCACCTGACCGTCGGCCCCATCGTGGGGCCCGGGCGGCTGGACACCGAGGTCACCACCGCCACCGACCAGCTCAAGGCCTATGTCGAGCACGTCCTGCCCCAGCATCCCGACCGGGCCTTCGCATGATCGTGGAGGCGGCCGGCGACTTCCGCCTGGATGACGAGGACGCCACCTCCGCCCTTGGCGCGGCCCTGGCCGGGACGCTGCGGGCCGGCGAGGCCATCTGTCTGACCGGCCCCCTGGGGGCGGGGAAGTCCACCCTGGCCCGGGCCCTGATCCGCGCGCTCACCACGCCCAAAGAGGACGTGCCCAGCCCCACCTTCACCCTGGTTCAGTTCTATGAGGGGGCCTCCATTTCGGTGGCCCATTTCGACCTCTACCGGCTGACCAGCGCCGACGAAGCCTATGAGATCGGCCTCGATGAGGCCCTGGAGGACGGGGCGGCCTTGATCGAATGGCCCGAACGGCTGGAAGGTCGCCTGCCGCCCGACCGGCTGGATATAGAGATCACCATCGAGGGGGAGGGCCGCCGGGCCCGCCTGACCCCCAACGGCGCCTGGGAAGGACGTGGGTTTGAGTTCCGATCGTGAGGCCATCAAAAGCGCCTTCCTGGAGCGGCACGGCTGGGGCGACGCCACCCGCGTGCCGCTGAGCGGCGACGCCTCGACCCGGGCCTATGAGCGGCTGCATCCCGCCACCGGGCCCAGCCTGATCTTCATGGACCAGCCGCCGAACGCCGAGACCGCACCCTGCCATCCCGACGCCACGCCGCAGGATCGCGCCAAGGCCGGATACAACGCCCTGGCGCGCCTCGCCGCCGGACGGGTGGACGCCTTTGTCGCCGTCGCCGAATGGCTGAAGGCCCAGGGCCTGTCGGCGCCAGCCATCCTCGCCCACGACGCCGCCCAGGGGTTGGCGGTGCTGGAGGACCTCGGCGACGACCTGTTCGCCGTGCTTATCGAGGGCGGCCTGGACGAGGCGCCGCTCTACGACGCCGCCATCGAGGGCCTGGTGCGCCTGCACGAGGCGCAGGCGCCCAAGGTGCTCACGGCGCCGGGCATCGAATGGCCGCTACTGGACTATGACGAGACAGCCCTGAAGACCGCGGGCGATATCCTTCCCGAATGGCTGCCGAAACTGAAGCCGGAGCTCAGGTTCAGCGACGCCGCTGTCGCCCAGTGGGACGCGATCTGGGCCCCGATCCGGGCGCGGGGCGCGGCGGGCGCATCGGTTTTCTGCCACCGCGACTATCACGCCGAGAACCTCATTTGGCTGCCCGACCGCCAGGGCGCCGCCCGCGTCGGCCTGCTGGACTTCCAGGACGCGGTCCGCGCCCATCCGGCCTGGGACATGTCGATGCTGCTGCACGACGCCCGGCGCGATGTCTCGCCGCAGCGGGAGGCCGCGGCCCTGGCCTACTACTTCAAGCTCCGCCCGGACCTCGACCAGGCGCAGTTCCTGGCCGACTATCATGCGCTCGGCGCCCTCAATATCGTGCGCATCCTGGGCATCTTCGCCCGGCTGGTGACCCGCGACGGCAAGCCCCGCTACGCCGCCTTCATGCCCCGGCTCTGGCGCTACCTGGACGCCTGCCTGGCCGATCCGGCCCTGGCCGACCTCAAGGTCTGGTTCGACGCCAACGTGCCCGCGAGCTCGCGCACATGAGCACGTCCGGCCCGAAGGTGGCGATGGTCCTGGCCGCCGGGATCGGCAGCCGCATGCGTCCCCTGACCAATGACCGGCCCAAGGCCCTGGTGACGGTGAAGGGCAAGGCCCTGATCGACCATGTCCTGGACCGCTTGGCCGAGGCCGGGATCGAGACGGCCGTGGTCAATGTCCACCACTTCGCCGACCAGATGGAGGCCCACCTGGCGGGCCGCACCAACCCCCGCGTGGTCATCGCCGACGAGCGCGCCGCCCTTCTGGACTCCGGCGGCGGCATCAAGAACGCCCGCCACCTGCTCGGCGACGACCCCATCCTGGTGGCCAATATCGATAGCCTGTGGGTCGGCGGCGAGGTTCCGCCCCTGGAGGCCATGAAGCGCGCCTGGGACCCGGAAAAGATGGACATGCTGCTGCTGCTGGTCCCCCGCGGCCAGGGCATCGGCCTGGAGGGGCCCCGCGGCTTCCGCCAGGAGCCGGACGGGCGCATCGTCCACATGGCCGACGACGCCAACCCCGCGCCGCTCGCCAATGTCGGGTTCCAGATCATGAAGCCGCAGCTGCTGGACGATCAGCCGGAGGGCGCCTTCTCCATCCTGCCCATCTGGTGGCGTCTTCAGGACGAGGGCCGCATCCATGGCGTGGCCATGGACGCCTTCTGGCTGCACGTCGGCGATCCCGCCGCCCGGGACGAGGCCGAAGCGAGGCTGACGTGATCGCCCTGCTGGGCGGCGCGGGCCCCCGCTGGTTCAACATCCCGGCCCACCGCCCCTTCGTCCAGGACCTGGCGCGGGGCCTGTTTGACGCCCTGGCGCCGCTGGGCCCCGAGGCCCTGTCCCAGGCCGTGGTTCTCACCCCCACCCGCCGGGGCGCCCGGGCCCTCGCCGACGCTTTCATCGCCGCCGCCGGAGGCCGCGCCGTCCTGCCGCCGCAGATCAGGCCCCTGGGCGATCTGGACGAGGGCGAGCCGCCCTTCGAGCCCGGCGATCTGGCCGTCGACCTGCCCGCCGCCATCGCGCCCCTGCGCCGCCGCTTCGAGCTGATCGCCCTGGTGAAGGGCCACGAAAAGGAATTGAAGCGCGAGCTGGACGCCTCGGCCGCCCTGGAATTGGCCGACGCGCTCGGGTCCTTCCTCGACAGCCTGCAGATCGAGGAGGTCAGCGCCAGGGGTGGCCTGGCCGACCTGGTGAGCGCCGACCTCGCCGAGCACTGGCGGGTCAGCCGGGAGTTCCTGGAGACCGCGCTCACCGCCTGGCCCGCCCGCCTGCATGAACTTGGCGTCGTCGATGTCAGCCAGCGCCGGGTGACCCTGCTGCGCGCCCTGGCCGAAAGCTGGGACCGCAAGCCTCCCGAAGGCATCCTGATCGCCGCGGGCTCCACGGGCACCGCGCCCGCCACCGCCGATCTGCTGACCGTCATCGCCCGCGCGCCCCAGGGCGCAGTGATCCTGCCCGGCCTCGACGAGAGCCTGGCCGACAAGGCCTGGGCCCAGGTGGGCGAACAGCACCCTCAAGGCGCCATGAAGCGTCTGCTGACCCGCGCCGGGATCGCCCGCAGGGAGGTGCTGCTGTGGCCTGCCTCCGACACCCTGGACACCGCCGGCCGCTGGCGCCGCCGGGTGATCAATGAGGCCCTGCGCCCCGCCGAGGCCACCGCCGACTGGCTGACCGTCATCGAAACCCTGCGGGCCGAGGGCCAGGCCGAGGACATCGACCCCATCGCCGAGGGGCTGAAGGGCCTGTCGGTGGTCACCGCCCGGGGTGAGGAAGAGGCCGCCACAGTGGCCGCCCTGCTGCTGCGCGAGGCTTTGGAGGTTCCCGGCCGGACCGCCGCCCTGGTGGCGCCCGACCAGACCCTGGCCCGCCGCGTCGCCGCCAAGCTGGCCCGCTGGGGCGTGGGCGCGGACTCCTCGGCCGGCTCGGCCCTGGCCGGCCGCCGCTGCGGGGTGCTGGCCGCCCTGGTCGCCAAGGCGGCCGACGACCCCTTAGACCCCGTCACCCTGCTGGCCGTCGCCAAGCACCCCTTCGTGCGCCTTGGCCTCGACCCCGAGCCCCTCGACCGCCGCCGCACCGCCCTCGAGCTGCACGGCCTGCGCGGCCCCCGCAAGACCACCTGGGCCGCCCTCGACGCGCAGCTGCGGCGCAAGATGACCGAGCCGCGCGCCGACCTCCCGGCCCTGGAAGAGGCTCTGGCCTTCGCTGGCCAGCTCCGCGAGACGCTCACCCGTCTGCAGGCGCCCTATGACGCCGACGGCTATGCCCGTCCTGCAGAGGCCGCCCGCACCCTGGCCCAAACCATGGAGGCCCTGGCCGCCGACGAGACCGGGGACACCGGCGAGCTCTGGGCCGGCCACGGCGGCGAGGCCCTGGGCCGTTTGCTGTCCGGCCTGATGAGCGAGTCCGACGGCTCACCCGCCGTCAGCCGCCGGGGCTTCGCTGACCTCCTCGCGCGCCTGATGTCTGGCGAAAGCATCCGCTCGGGCGGCGCCACCCATCCGCGCCTGCGCATCCTGGGCGCCATCGAGGCCCGCCTGACCCGCGCCGACCGGTTGATCGTCGCCGGCCTGGAGGAAGGCGTCTGGCCCCAGGGCGCGGCGCTGGACCCCTTCCTGTCGCGACCGATGCGCGAGGCGCTCGGCCTGCCGCCCCCGGAGCGCCGCGTGGGCCTGGCCGCCCACGACTTCGCCCAGGCCGCCTGCGCGCCCGAGGTGATCCTGCTGCACTCCGAGCGCCGCGAGGGCGCGCCCGCCGTGAAGTCCCGCTGGCTCTGGCGGCTGGAGACCCTGGCGCGCGGCGCCGGTATCGACCTGCCGACCCGTCCCGAGATTCTCGACTGGGCCCGCGACCTGGACGCCTCGCCCGTCTACGAACCCGCCAAGCGCCCCGCACCCCGCCCGCCGCTCGCCGACCGCCCTCGCGAGATGGCCGTGACCCGCGTCGAAGCCTTGACCCGGGACCCCTACGCAGTCTGGGCCCGCGACATCCTGCGGCTCTACCCCCTCGAGCGTCCTGACGAAGCGGTGGAGGCCCGGGCTCGCGGCACCGCCATCCACAAGGCCTTCGAGCGCTTCGCCGACGCCCACCCGGTGGAGGTGCCGCCCGACGCCGCGTCGATCTTCGAAGCCCTGTACGTCACCGCCCTCGAAGAGGCCGGCATGCCCCACGAGGCCCTGGCCCGCGAAAGCGCCCTGGCCCGCGAAGCCGCCCTCTGGGTCGCCGACCTGGAACGCCGGCGCCGCGCCGACGGCCGCACCATCCATGTGGAGCTGAAGGGTGAGCTGGAGATCAACGCGCCTGGGGGCCTCTTCAAGGTCAACGCCCGGGCCGACCGCATCGAGATATCCCCCGACGGCTACGGCCACATCCTCGACTACAAGACCGGCAAGGCGCCCTCGCAGAAGGTGGTGGACACCGGCTTCTCGCCGCAGCTGACCCTGACCGCGGCCATCCTGGCCTATGGCGGCTTCCCCACCCTGGGCCGCCCCATGCCCGGCGACCTGACCTATCTGGAGGTCACCGGCCGCAAGCCCGCCGGCCGCGAGGAGACCCGCGCCGCCGCCGGCGAGGAGAGCGAAACGGCCGCCCGCACCGCCCTGGACGGTCTCGGCAAGCTGGTCGCCCGCTTCGATGACCCGGCCCAGCCCTACCTGTCCCGATCGGCCCCACAGTTCGTGAAAACCCACATCAGCGACTACGACCACCTGGCCCGGGTGTTCGAATGGTCCACCAGCGGCGACGAGGAGGGCGAATGACCGTCATCCCCTTCCCCACCCGCGAGATCGATCCGCAGCGTGTGGCCGCCGACCCGGAGCTCTCGGCCTTCGTCACCGCCAACGCGGGCTCGGGCAAGACCAAGACCCTGATCGACCGGGTCGCCCGCCTGCTGCTGGCCGGGGCCGAGCCCGCCACCATCCTCTGCGTCACCTACACCAAGGCCGCCGCCGCCGAGATGCAGCGCCGGCTGTTCGGCCTGCTGGGCGACTGGTCGGTGCGCGATGACGCCAGCCTCAGCGCGGCCCTGTCGGACCTCGAGGGCCGGCCCATCCTCGACTACGACCACCTCCGCCTCTCCCAGGCCCGCGCCCTCTTCGCCCGCGCCCTGGAGACCCCCGGCGGCCTGAAGATCCAGACCATCCACGCCTTCTGCGAGAAGCTGCTGCGCCGCTTCCCCCTGGAGGCCGGCGTCTCCCCCGGCTTCCGGGTCATGGACGACGCCGCCAGCGCCGCCATCGCCGACGCCGCCCGTAAGGCCGTCGCCAGACTGGCGCTCAAGGGCGAGGGCTTGGTCGCGGAGGCCTATGCCCGCTTCTCGGTGGCCCTGGATTTCCAGAGCTTCCAGTCGATGTTCGGCGACTTCGAGAGCGCCCGGGGCCGGCTGGCCGTCTATCTGGAAAAGCACGGCGGCCTGCCGGGCGCGGTGGCCGATGTCTGGGACGTCTGCGGCTTCCCGGAGCCCGAAGATCCCGAGGCGGTCGAACTGCGCGCCGTCGCCGCGCTGAACCTGCGCACCTGGCGCGAGGCCGCCGAGGTCCTGGCCCAGGGCGGCAAGGCCGACGCCAAGAATGGCGCGGCCCTGCTGGTGCTCGCCACCGACCCCAGTTTCCACGGCGCCCTGGCCTGCCTGTTCACCGACAAGGGCGAGGGGACCCCGGCGACATGGGTGGCCAAGACCAGCGGCCTCAAGAGCCACGAACCCCTGCGCGCGGGCCTGCTGGCCGACCAGGAGGCCCTGGAGGAGGCCCGCGCCTGGCGTCGAGCGGCCCAGGTGGCGGTGGAAACCGACGGCGCGCTCATCCTGGCCAACGCCTACCTCACCGCCTACGCCATGGAGAAGGCGTCCTACGGCGCGCTGGACTTCTCCGACCTCATCGAGAAGACGCGGGATCTGGTGGCCGAGAGCCCGGCGGCGGCCTGGGTGCTCTACAAGCTGGATGGCGGCATCGATCACATCCTGGTGGACGAGGCCCAGGACACCGCGCCGGACCAGTGGGCCATCGTCCGCTCGCTGGCAGGCGAATTCTTCTCCGGCGCAGGCGTCCCTACCGCGACCCGGCTGGAGCGCAACATGTTCGTGGTGGGCGACGAGAAGCAGTCGATTTACTCCTTCCAGGGCGCCCGGCCCGAGCTGCTGATGGAGCAGTTCGAGTTCCACAGGGACCGCGCCACCGGGGCCGGCTTCCGCTTCGAGAAGGTGGACCTGCTGGATTCCTGGCGCTCGACCCCCCAGGTGCTTACCTTTGTCGACGCGACCTTCTCCTCGCCGGAACTGGCCACCGCCATCCTGCCGCGCGCCCTGGCCGAGCCCATCACCCACAAGGCGCGGCGGATCGACCACGCCGGCTGCGTCGACATCTGGCCCCTGGAGCGGGAGGAGAAGGGCGACGTCCGCGAGGCCTGGGACGCCCCCCTCGACCAGGAGACCGAGGCCAGCGCCAACAAGCGCCTGGCCGCCCGCATCGCCTGCGAGATCGGCGAGCTGCTGACCCGCGGCGACGGGGTGTTCGACAAGGGTCTGGGCGCGAGGGGCGAATGGCGCCCCGCCCGCCCCGGCGATGTCCTGATCCTGGTGCGCCGCCGCAAGGCCCTGTTCGAGGAGATCCTGCGGGCCCTGAAGCACGCCAAGATCCCCGTCGCCGGCGCCGACCGCCTGGCGCTGTCCGAGCACATCGTCTTCGACGATCTGGTGGCGACGGCTCGCTTCGTCCTCTTCCCCGCCGACGACCTGACCCTGGCGGCCCTGCTGCGCAGCCCCTTCTGCGACCTCACCGACGACAGCCTCTACGCTCTCGCCAAGGGCCGGCAGGTCAGCCTGTGGCAGGCGCTCACCGCCCGCGCCGAGGAGCGCCCCGAGTGGCTCGAGGCCCACGACCTGCTGACCCGCCTGCTGGAGGAGGCCCGCGAGCGTCGGCCTTTCGAGTTCTATTCCCGCCTGCTGGGCGCCCGCGACGCGTTGGGACGCTCCATGCGCCAGCGCCTGCTGCGCCGGCTGGGGGGCGAGGCCGAAGACGCCCTGGACGAGTTCCTGGCCCAGGTCCTGGCCGCCGAGAGCCGGGGGGTCGAGGACCTGGAGAGCCTGACCGCCGCCTTCGCCAGCCTCGACATCACGGTCAAGCGCGAGATGGAGGCCGGCCGCGACGAGGTCCGGGTGATGACGGCCCACGGCGCCAAGGGGCTGGAGGCGCCCATCGTCTTCCTGCCCGAGACCACCCTTTCCCGTGGCGCGCGCGGCACACCCCTGCTGGAGACCGAGGACGGCGGCTTCCTCTGGTGCGCCAGCGCCAAGGGCGACTGCGAGGCCTCGGCCACCGCCCGCGAACGCCGCGCCGCCCGCGAGGAGGACGAGGCCTACCGCCTGCTCTATGTCGCCCTCACGCGGGCCCGCGACCGCCTGGTGCTCTGCGGCCGGGTCGCCGCCAACGCCAGGGAGGAGAACCTCAAGGGCTGGTGGGGGGCGCTCACCGCGGCTTTCGATCATGCGCAGGTCAGCCCGCACAAGCGCGCCACCACCTGCGGCGAGCTGCAGATCCTGCGATTCGGCCCCGACCCCGTCGCCCTGGGCAAGGCCGCCGACAACGCGGCGACCGCGACGACCGCCCCCGCCTGGACCCGGGCGCAGGCCATCGTCGAGCCCCACGCCCGCTACGCCTCGCCGTCGCAGCTGGGGGAGGACGCCGCCACCCCGGCCGCCTCGCCCCTGGCGGTGGTCGCGGGCCTCGGCCGCTTCCGGCGCGGCGACCTGATCCACCGCCTGCTGCAGATCCTGCCCGACCTGGCCCTCGAGGCTCGCTCCGCCGCGGCCCTGCGCCTGCTGGCCCGGGAGCGCGACCTCACCGACGAGCAGCGCGCCGAGATGACCGGCGCGGCCCTGGGCGTGCTGAACGATCTCCGCTTCGCCGAGGTGTTCGGACCGGGCAGCCGCGCCGAGGTGGCGCTGGCCGGAACCGCGTCGAGACTGCCCGCCGGCCTGGCCATCTCGGGGCGAATCGACCGGCTCGTGGTGTTGGCTGACCGGGTGCTGGTGGCCGATTTCAAGACCAACCGCCCCTCCCCCGACCGCATCGAGGACGCCGACCCGGCCTATCTGCGGCAGATGGCGATCTATGCCGCGGTCCTGGCCGAAGTCTTTCCCGGCCGCCGAATAGAGGCCGCCCTGGTGTGGACCGACGGGCCCAAGCTGATGGCGGTCCCAGAATTACTTATCGATCAAACCCTTGCCGAGCTTGGCCGCGCAGGTTGATACCAGGACAGGCGCCGCCTATGTGGCGGATCGAACATCGCGGCTCATCCGTTGAGGCCGTAGGTATTTAAGGAGCTTTTGATGAGCACCGTAGCGGTCACCGACGAGTCCTTCGAGAAGGACGTCCTGCAGTCCAGCAAGCCCGTGCTGGTCGACTTCTGGGCCGAATGGTGCGGCCCCTGCAAGCAGATCGCCCCGGCGCTCGAGCAGATCGCCGCCGAGCTGGGCGCCCAGGTCACCGTGGCCAAGCTCAACATCGAGGAAAGCCCCACCACCCCCTCGCGCTACGGCGTGCGCGGCATTCCGACGATGATGCTCTTCAAGGATGGCCAGATGGCCTCCATGAAGGTGGGCGCCATGCCCAAGCAGAAGATCGTCGAATGGCTCAACGAAGCCGGGATCTAAACTGAGGGTGAGCCGCGCTCGCGCGGCTTGCCCTCCCTCCGCTCATCCCCGCGAAAGCGGGGACCCAGGCTTTTTCTTTTGGGTCAGCGCTCTTCGATAAAACACCTGGGTCCCCGCTTTCGCGGGGATGAGCGGGTGTTTTAAAGAGCCCCATACGCCTTCAGGGTCCTCAGCGCCGCCACGGTCATCACGCCGCGATACTCCAACTGCGGGCCCGGCCCCACCGTCTCCCAGCTGATCGGCCAGCCGCCGTCGTCGGCCTGCCGCGCCTCCAGCGCCGCCAGGTGATGGCCCAGCACCTCCTTGGAGAACAGACGGTGGCAGAAGCTGGCGGGTGACGGCGCCCAGTCCAGAGGCCTTTTCACATAGCCCACGGCGGCTGCGTCCAATTCCACCAGGCCGGGAATGCGCTGCGCCAGAACCGCCAGCGCGGCCTCCGCGCGCGGCCGGTCGGCGGTGTGCTCCAGGAAGGCGATCATCGGCATCAGGTCGTGAAACTTGTCCGTCTCCGAACCCTCCACCACCGACCAGCAATAGGCCTCGCCCTTGGTCACCCAGCCATGCTCGATCCCGTGCTTGCGCAGCAGACCCACGATGGCCGCCGTCGGATTGATATCGGCCGGGGGCTGCTCTCCCTCCACCTTCCACCAGACTGCGTGCGGCGCGGCGTTCACGCTGGGCAGGGCGAAGGGCAGACCGCCCTCCAGCGTGGCGATGCTGGCCAGCCAGTCGCAGGCGCGGCCCGCCGTCAGCGGATCGAAGGCGGCGACCTCGTCGAGAATCTCGAAGGCGATCTGCACGTCCACCGGCTGGCTGGCCGGATCACGCTTGTCCGGCTCCAGGGCCGAGCCGAACCCGCCGTCACGCCCCTGATAGGCGGCCAGCGCCCGGACCACCGGCTCGGCCGAGGCCCCCTCGAAATGGTGCTCGAACAGCCTGCGCTCCAGCAGCCGTCCGTTGCGCAGCAGGAAGTCACGGGCGCGGTCGAGGGCGTCGGGCATGGAGCTTCTCGCGTTCAAGAACAAAACTAGAACGAGAAAGCGGAGCGGTGCAAGTCAAACCTCCGCTCGTCCCCGCGAAGGCCGGGATGAGCGGTGGGGACAGACGTAGGAAAAGATCAGGTCCTAGGTCGGCCAGGTGTCGGGGCTAAGGGCCAGGACCTCGCCGGCGAAATGCAGACCGCCGCAGATGATCACGTGAGGGGCTGGGCCCTCCACCGCTAGGGCCATGGTCGTGGCCGTCGTCACGTCGGGCGCGGTTTCCGCCGTCAGGCCCGCCTGCGCCGCAGCGGCGGCCAGGTCTCCGGGCGACAGCGCCGTGGTGGACTCAAACGTGGTGGCGATCACGCGCGCGCCAAGCCGCCGCAGCGGCTCGAAGAAGCCCACCGAGTCCTTGCGGGCATATTGCGCCACCACCAGGGTCACCGGACGCCCGTCGCGGGCCAGGCGGTCCACGGTCTCGGCCAGGGCCCGGCCGCCGTGGGGATTGTGCGCGCCGTCCAGCCACAGGTCGGCGCCGCGCGCCACCGCCGCCGCGCCCAGC
>NZ_JANPJP010000305.1:0-1761 GCF_031425575.1 Phenylobacterium sp. | reverse complement strand
AGAACAGTCATTTGAGCGGCATGATCTGGCGGACGATGAACGCGGCGGCTTCGGCGGGGGTCATCGCGACCGTGTTGACCCGAATTTCGGGCTGGTGCGGCGGTTCGTACGGGCTGTCGATGCCGGTGAAGTTCTTCAGCTCTCCGGCGCGTGCCTTCTTGTAGAGGCCCTTGACGTCCCGGGCCTCGGCCACCTCCAGCGGGGTGTTGATGTAGACCTCGACGAAATCGCCCTCCGCCTGGAGTTCGCGCGCCAGCCGGCGTTCGGCGCGGAACGGGGAGATGAAGGAGACCAGCACGATCAGGCCGGCGTCCACCATCAGCTTGGAGACCTCGGCCACCCGGCGGATGTTTTCCACCCGGTCCTCGTCAGTGAAGCCCAGGTCTTTGTTCAGGCCGTGGCGGACGTTGTCGCCGTCCAGCAGGTAGGTGTGGCGGCCGTTGGCGTGGAGTTTCTTCTCCACCAGGTTGGCGATGGTCGACTTTCCCGAGCCTGAGAGGCCGGTCAGCCAGACGACCCGGCCGCGCTGGCCCTTCAGCGCCGCGCGCGACGCCTTGTCGACGTCGAGGGCCTGCCAGTGGACATTCTGGCTGCGGCGCAGGGCGAAGTGCAGCATGCCCGCCGCCACAGTCCGGTTGGATATCCGGTCGATGAGGATAAAGCCGCCAAGGTCGCGGTTCTCGGCATAGGGGTCGAAGGCGATGGGGGCGTCGAGGCTGAGGTTGCAGACCCCAATCTCGTTGAGCTCCAGCCGCTTGGCGGCGAGGTGCTCCATGGTGTTGACGTTGACCTTGTACTTGGGCTCGGTGATCGAGGCCCCGACCGTGCGGGCGCCGACCTTCATCAGGTAGGGACGGCCGGGCAGCATGGCCTCGTCGTCCATCCAGACCACCGTGGCCTCAAATTGGTCGGCCACCGGCGGCGGGGCGTCCGCGATAGAGATGACGTCGCCGCGGCTGATGTCGATCTCGGTCGTGAGCGTCAGCGTCACCGACTGGCCGGCCACGGCCTGGTCCAGGTCGCCGTTGAAGGTGACGATGCGGTCAATGGTGCTCTCGCGGCCCGAGGGCAGGGCCTTGATCTTGTCTCCGGGCTTGATGACGCCGGTGGAGATCAGGCCGGAGAAGCCGCGGAAATCCAGGTTCGGGCGGTTCACCCACTGCACCGGCATGCGGAACGGCCGGCTCTGAAGGTCATCCTCGACCGGCAGGGTCTCCAGCAGGTGCATCAGCGGCGGGCCGTCGTACCAGGGGGCGGCGTCGCTATGCTCGGTGATGTTGTCGCCCTTCAGCGCCGACATCGGGATGGCGGTGAAGTCGGTGATGCCGATCTGGGCGGCGAAGGCGCGGTACTCGGCCAGGATGGTGTCGTAGGTCTCCTGGCTCCAGCCGACGAGGTCCATCTTGTTGATGGCCAGGATCACGTGGCGGATGCCGAGCAGGGACACGAGATAGGAGTGCCGCCGCGTCTGGGTCAGCACCCCGCGCCGGGCGTCGATGAGGATCACGGCGGCGTCGGCGGTCGAGGCGCCGGTGACCATGATGCGGGTGTACTGCTCGTGGCCAGGGGTGTCGGCGACGATGAACTTGCGCTTGTCGGTGGAGAAGAACCGGTAGGCCACGTCGATGGTGATGCCCTGTTCCCGCTCAGCGGCGAGGCCGTCCACCAGCAGAGCGAAGTCGATGTCGCCCCCCTGCGTGCCCACCCGCTTGGAGTCGGCCTCCAGGGCCGCCATCTGGTCGTCCAGGATCATCTTGGAAT
>NZ_JANPJP010000304.1:0-2108 GCF_031425575.1 Phenylobacterium sp. | reverse complement strand
CTACGACCAGCAGCGCGCGATGGGCGAACAGCAACGCCAGGCGCGATACGAGCGCCAGCAGGCCATGCTGGCCAAGGAAATCAAGTTCATCGAGAAGTTCAAGGCGCGCGCCAGCCACGCCGCCCAGGTCCAGAGCCGGGTCAAGAAGCTCGACAAGATCGAACGCGTCGAGGCGCCGCGCCGTCGCCAGTCGGTGCAGTTCGAGTTCAGGAGCCCGCCGCGGTCGGGTGACGACGTGATCAGCCTGCGGGATGTCTACAAGGGCTACGGCGACCAGCCGATCTATGAGGGCCTCGATCTCCTCGTGCGCCGCAAGGAACGCTGGTGCGTCCTGGGCGCGAACGGCGCGGGCAAATCGACGCTCCTGAAACTCGTGGCCGGCGCCACTGCGCCTGACAAGGGCACGGTCAGCACAGGCGCCAGCGTCAGGATGGGCTATTTCGCCCAGCACTCCATGGACCTGCTGGACGGCGAGGAAACCGTCTTTGAGTCCCTGGACGGCGCGTTCCCACAGGCGGGCCAAGGGGCGTTGCGCACTCTGGCGGGGTGCTTCGGCTTCTCCGGCGACGATGTCGAAAAGCCTTGCCGCGTCCTGTCCGGCGGCGAAAAGGCGCGCCTGGTCATGGCCAAGATGCTGTTCGATCCACCGAACCTGCTGGTCATCGACGAGCCGACCAACCACCTGGACATGGCGACCAAGGAGATGCTGGTGGCGGCCCTGGCGGACTTCGAGGGCACGATGCTCTTCGTCAGCCACGACCGCCATTTCCTGGCGGCGCTGTCAAACCGGGTGCTGGAGCTGACGCCGCAGGGGGTTCATCGCTACGACGGCGGCTATACGGAATACGTGTCCCGCACGGGCCAGGAAGCGCCAGGGCTGCACCCGGGGGCGTAGCGGGGCGTGGTGGATGACCCACTGACCTTCGCATCTCCCCCGCTCATCCCGGCGAAGGCCGGGACCCAGAGTCTTTTCGGGCGGTTGGGCGTGATCCACCGTTCGTGTGGTTCGTGTGGCTCGTGGACTATCTTGATCTCCCTCACGGCGTCGCGGCCGGAAGAGTTGGGACCACGAACCACACGAACCACACGAACAGGAACTCTTGTCGAGCGCCTCGAATGAATCTGAGTCCCGGCCTTCGCCGGGATGAGCGGTGTTAAATCAACGGTCTATCCCGGCCAACCTCGCCTTCAAGAACCGGTGCAGGCGCCAGACGCTGGCCTCCAGGTGGCTGAGCGGGCCTGGCGTGTAGAGGGGGCTCATCACGCCTTTCTGGGCGCCTTCGCAGGCCGGGATGTCCTCGTCGTGGATGGCGAGGACCCTTGCGCGAAAGCCGGCCACAAACTCCGGGATGGCGGCGAGGTCAGGTCTGGCCAGCAGGTGGATGTTGAGGCGGAACCGGCCGTGCTCGATGGCGTCCAGTTCATACCAGGTTCCGAGCGGCGTTCCCTCCGAGAAGAACAGCAGGGTGGTGGGGAAGATGGCGGCCACCACGAAGCCGTGGTCGCCCTCGCCGGCGGGTGGGTTTTCCAGGATCGTGAACAGGTCGCCGCCCTGGCCCTCGTAGGTGGCGAGGCCGGGATTGGTCTTCTGCAGGCTGCCCGCGTGGGGGCCGATGTGGTGGTAGGACTCCAGGAAGTTCTCCACCATCAGCTTCCAGTTCCAGGGGGACTCCAGGCTGATGGTGTCCACCGTCACCATGTCCTGCGGGGCGAAGGGCGCCAGCCGCTCGGCCAGGGGCGCGACCTGGGGCGCCAGGGGCGGCGCCTTGCCGTCCACATTGGCGAACACCCAGCCCCCCCAGCGGGTGGTGGCGATCGCGGGCAGGTCGCAGTCGTCGCGGTCGAAGGCCTCCGAACGCTCCATGCCCGGCGCGGCGGCCAGCCTGCCGTCCAGGCCGTAGCGCCAGAGGTGGTAGGGGCAGGTCAGGGCCTTGGCGACGCCCGCGCCCTCCACCACCGGCATGCCCCGGTGCCGGCAGACCCGCGACAGGACGTGGATCTCGCCGCCGGCGTCGCGGGTCACCACCAGGGGCGCGCCGCCGACATCGACGCTGCGATAGGCGCCAGGCTCGGCCAGGTCGCTCTCGCGGGCCACCGGCATCCAGCCC